>JAAYJC010000175.1 GCA_012523085.1 Clostridiales bacterium | reverse complement strand
CAAGGCGGTGGAGGAAACCGGCCGCCGTATGGGCAAGGCGGTGGAGGAAATCGGCCGTCGTACGGGCAAGGCGGTGGAGGAAACCGGCCGTCGTACGGGCAAAGCAGCAATAGAGGCAACCGCCCGGGCGGTACCGGCCAGAGCAGTCAGAATCGTCCCGGAATTAACCGTCCGGAAGGCGGCGGACGTTCTTCCGGGCCCCCAAGGGAAGGAGGAACCAACTGATGCTTCTACCCAAAAGAGTTAAGTACCGCAGGGTACACAGAGGTCGTATGAAAGGCATCGCGACCAGAGGAAATAAAGTAACCAACGGTGAGTACGGCTTGATGGCAATGGAACCCGGCTGGATCACAAGCAATCAGATCGAATCGGCACGTATTGCGATGACCCGTTATATCAAACGCGGCGGTCAGGTATGGATCAAGATCTTCCCTGACAAACCGGTAACCGAAAAACCGGCCGAGACCCGTATGGGCTCCGGTAAAGGTTCTCCTGAATATTGGGTTGCGGTAGTTAAGCCGGGCAGAGTGATGTTTGAAATAGCAGGTATCCCAGAGGATGTAGCCCGCGAAGCATTGCGTCTTGCCGGCCACAAGCTGCCTATCAAAACAAAGTTTATAGCAAGAGAGACCGAGACAGGTGGTGAACAATGATGAAGGCGACGGAAGTACGCGCAATGAGCAAAGATGAACTGAATGTAAAGCTCGACGGTTTAAAACGCGACCTTTTCTTCCTCAGAATGCAGCACGCGACCAATCAACTTGACAATCCGATTAAAATCAGCGAAGTCAAGCGAAGCATAGCCAGAATCAAAACAGTTCTCCGCGAAAAAGAGCTTGGGCTGTAGGAGGTAGAAGGAAATGAATGAACGTACCACTTCCAGAAAGACCAGAATAGGCTTGGTTGTCTCCGATAAGATGGATAAAACCATTGTCGTTGCGGTCGAAGACCGCGTAGCCCATCCGCTTTACAAGAAAATCATCAGGAGAACATATAAGCTGAAAGCTCATGATGAAGAAAATGCGTGCGGCATCGGGGACAAAGTCAGGGTTATGGAAACAAGGCCGTTATCAAAGGACAAGAATTGGCGCCTTGTAGATATTATCGAGAAAGCAAAATAAGGAGGGCCCCTGAATGATTCAACAGGAAACCCATCTGAAGGTCGCCGACAATACCGGCGCCAAAGAGATAAAATGTATACGCGTTCTGGGCGGCTCGAAGAGAAAATACGGCAACATCGGCGACGTCGTAGTGGCGTCCGTACGTAAAGCAACGCCGGGCGGCACGGTGAAAAAAGGCGAGGTTGTGAGGGCCGTTATAGTCCGTTCCGCCAAAGGCGTGCGCCGGGCAGACGGGACATATGTCCGGTTTGATGAAAACGCAGCCGTTTTGATTAAAGATGATAAAAATCCCAGAGGTACCCGTATCTTTGGCCCCGTGGCCAGGGAGCTTCGTGATAAAAACTACATGAAGATCCTTTCTCTTGCCCCGGAAGTAATATAGGGGAGGCATAGAAATGAAGATTAAAACAGGCGATGTCGTCTTCGTGCTTTCCGGCAAGGATAAAGGCAAGGAAGGCAAAGTCCTTTCAGCCGATCCGAAAAACCGAAAAGTTGTCGTCGAAAATGTCAATGTCGCGCATAAGCACCAAAAACCCAGAAAGCAAGGCCAGGAGGGCGGCATTATCAAGGTGGAAACGCCGATTTATGCCAGCAAGGTCATGCGTGTTTGCCCGAAGTGCGCAAAGCCCACACGCCCCATGGTAAAAATCCTTGACGACGGCACGAAAGCACGCATCTGTAAAAAGTGCCAGGAAGTCATATAAGAGAGGAGAACTGAAATGGCAAGATTGCGAAAGAAGTATCAAGAAGAAGTTGCTCCGGCTCTTATGAAAAAGTTTGAATATAAAAGTCCGATGCAGATCCCGAAAATTGAAAAGGTTGCGATCAATGTCGGCTGCGGAGATGTTAAGGACAATGCCAAGAGCTTAGATTTCATTGTCAATGAAATAACTGCGATTACCGGTCAAAAAGCTGTTGTAACCAAGGCAAAAAAATCGGTCGCTAATTTCAAACTCAGAGAAGGCATGTCGGTGGGTGTAAAGGTAACGCTTCGGCAGGACCGGATGTGGGAGTTCCTTGACAGGTTCTTGAATATTGCGCTTCCCCGCGTTCGCGACTTCAGAGGGATCAACCCCAATTCATTTGACGGCAGAGGCAACTATGCGATCGGTGTAAAGGAACAGCTCATATTTCCTGAAATTGACTATGATAAGATAGACAAGATCCGCGGTATGGATATCGTTATCTGCACCACGGCGAAAACCGACGAAGAGGCCAGAGAGCTCCTTTCGCTTCTCGGAGCGCCCTTCGTGGTCAGCCAGTGATGAATGGAAAGGACAGGTCTGTAAATGGCTAAAAAATCTATGATCCTGAAGCAGCAAAGAGAGCAGAAATTCTCCACCCGCCGCTACAACAGATGCAAGATATGCGGGCGGCCTCACGCTTATCTCAGAGATTTCGGCGTTTGCCGCATCTGCTTCAGAGAGCTTGCCTATAAGGGGCAGATCCCGGGAGTCAGAAAAGCATCCTGGTAACCGCAATGGCAGCAAAGGTCGGAAGCATTGTCTGATACCTCGCTGTCAGCACAGACGATATGGGTCTGTAACTCTATTAAGGAGGAACGTTAATGCACATCACGGATCCAATTGCGGATATGCTTACAAGAATCCGCAACGCAAATTCCGCAAAGCATGATACAGTTGATATTCCCGCCTCCAATATGAAGAAGGCAATTGCCGAGATACTTCAGGAGGAAGGCTATATAAAAAATTATCAGATCATCAGCGACGGCATGCAAGGTATCGTCCGCGTAACCTTGAAGTATAACGCCGGAAAAGAAAAGGTAATATCCGGACTCAGAAGAGTCAGCAAACCGGGTCTGAGGGTATATGCGGGCGCTGATGAATTACCCCAGGTGCTCAGAGGCCTCGGAATTGCAATTATTTCAACATCAAAGGGCGTTATGACCGACAAAAAAGCTAGACAGGCGCATGTCGGCGGTGAAGTCCTTGCGTTTGTATGGTAAGGGGGAAAAGATAAATGTCAAGAATCGGAAGGTCCCCAATTGCCATTCCCGCCGGTGTCGAAATTAAAATCACACCGGAAAACAAGATTACAGTAAAAGGGCCTAAGGGGACGCTTGAACGGATGCTGCATCCGGATATGCAGATTACGGTCGAGGGTCCGGAGGTTCACATCAATAGACCGAGTGAAGAAAAGCTCCACAGATCGCTTCACGGGTTGACGCGAACGCTGGTAGCGAACATGGTCGAAGGCGTAACAACAGGATTTAAGAAAACGTTGGAAGTCAGCGGCGTCGGATACAGGGTTCAAAAGCAGGGTAAACAACTGATTATGAACCTTGGATTTTCCCATCAGGTAATTGTCGAAGAAATCCCGGGAATCACAATCGATGTCCCGTCGCCGAACAGCATCGTCATCACCGGTATAGACAAGCAGCGTGTCGGGCAGTTTGCAGCAGACGTTCGCGAGAAGAAACCGCCCGAACCCTACAAGGGAAAAGGAATCAAATATACCAATGAAGTCGTCCGCCGCAAGGAAGGGAAGACGGGAAGCAAATAAAGGAGGTGTACCTGCATGATTAAAAAGCCTGATAAAAACAAACAAAGAATGAAGCGCCATAAGAGAGTAAGGGCGAAGATACACGGTACGCCCGAGAAACCGAGACTCAATGTATTTCGCAGTCTGAACCATATTTATGCCCAGATTATTGACGATGTTAACGGCGTAACACTGGCTTCGGCAGCTTCCGTTGAGAAGGATTTTGGAAACGGCGGTAATTGCGAAACCGCGAAGAAGGTCGGAGCGGTTATTGCAAAGCGCGCTCTGGAAAAGGGTATCGAGGATGTGGTCTTTGACCGCGGCGGCTATATTTACCACGGACGTATTCAAAGTCTGGCTGAGGGCGCTCGCGAGGGCGGTCTGAAGTTTTAACGGGAAGGAGACAGATTATGGCATACAACAACAGAAGACAGGAGACGGTTCCATCCGAGTTTGTCGAAAAGGTCGTTTCCCTCAACCGCGTATCCAAGACGGTAAAAGGCGGCCGCATATTTAAATTTTCCGCGCTCTGTGTAGTCGGCGACGGAAAAGGCAGGGTCGGCTTCGGACTTGGTAAGGCCTCTGAGGTATCGGAAGCCATACGCAAAGGGATAGACGACGCCAAGAAAAATATAGAAAATATAACGCTCTCCGGAACGACGATTCCGCACGAAGTCATCGGCGTATACGGTGCCGGAAGAGTATTGTTAAAGCCTGCAGCTCCCGGTACCGGCGTAATAGCCGGCGGTGCTGTCCGTGCGGTGGTCGAAGCCGCGGGAATAAAGGATATCCGGACAAAATGCTTGCGGTCAAATAATACCAACAATATCGTTGCGGCCACCATGCAGGGTTTGAGGACTTTGCGAAACGCCGAAGAAGTAGCACGAATCAGAGGAAAATCGGTGCAGGAAATCACGGGATAAGGAGGGCTCAACATGGCAAACCTCAAAATAAAGCTTGTAAAGAGCTTAAACGGCAGGCTGGCGAAGCACATTGCCACGGCCAACTCCCTTGGACTGAAAAAGATAGGGAATGAGACCGTGCAGCCTGATAATGAACAAACAAGAGGCAAGATAGCCCAGATAGCTTATCTTGTGAAAGTAACTCAGGAATAAGGAGGTGCCCGAATGAATTTACACGAACTGTCTCCGTCGCCCGGATCAATCAAAGAAGCTAAGCGTAAGGGCAGAGGCACCGGCACCGGAAACGGTAAAACCGCTGGACGCGGCCATAAAGGTCAAAAAGCCCGCAGCGGCGGCGGAGTAAGAGTTGGTTTTGAGGGCGGGCAGATGCCGCTTGCGAGACGGGTTCCGAAAAGGGGATTCAACAACATCTTTGCCAAACCGCTGGAGCATGTCAATGTCAAGGATCTTAACCGGTTTGATGACGGAACCGTTGTGGATGCCGAAGCGCTGCTTAGCATCGGTCTTCTTAATAAATGCACTTATGGTGTGAAAATCCTTGGCAACGGAGAGCTGCAGAAAAAACTCACAGTTAAAGCCTCCGCTTTTTCCGAATCTGCAAAACAGAAAATTGAAGCTGCAGGTGGAAAGACGGAGGTGGTATAGGTGTTTCAAACCTTTCGAAATGCATGGAGAATTATGGAGGTTCGCAAGAAGATCCTCTTTACGCTTTTCATTCTCTTGCTATACCGCATAGGAAACGCCGTACCTGTCCCTTATATTAACGTCGCAGAACTTCAGAAATACTTCAACAACCTTCAAAATACGGTAATGGGGCTTTACAATGTGATGTCAGGTAATGCTTTTGCCAGCGCTACTATATTTGCGCTGTCGATTCAACCGTATATCAATGCCTCCATTATTATGAACCTTTTGTGTATCGCCATACCGGCGCTTGAACGTATGCAAAAGGAAGGCGGAGAAGAGGGAAGAAAGAAGATCGCTTCGATAACGCGTTACGCGACAGTCGCCATTGGTTTGCTTCAGGGTTTTGCATTTTTCCTGATGATTAAAAATCAGGGATTGCTGATTCAAAGCGGAATTTGGCAAGCGATCGTAATTGTTTTGACCTTTACCGCCGGTTCAGCTTTGATCATGTGGCTCGGTGAGCAGATCACGGAGTTCGGGATCGGAAACGGAATCTCGATTATCCTTTTTGCCAGCATCATATCGCGCGTTCCGTCGATGACGATCTCGATGATTTCTAATGTTGTCAACAAGCAGCTGTCTTTGATCGGATTTTTCGGAATCCTTCTGGGTATTGCGGCTGTGATCGTTTTGATCGTTTACGTGTCCAACGCTGAACGCAGGATCCCGGTCCAGTATTCCAAACGTGTAGTTGGACGGAAAATGTATGGCGGACAAAGCACGCATCTGCCGATGAAGGTGAATATGTCCGGCGTAATGCCGATCATCTTTGCCCAGTCAATCGCTGCACTGCCCGCTACGCTTGCCTGGTTTTTTAAGCAACCCGCGCCGGGTTCGTTCTGGGCAGGCTTTCTCAAAGCAATCGGAACATCATCTCCGATTTATATGGCGGCTTATTTTTTACTGATCATTGGTTTTGGATACTTTTACGCTTCCATTCAATTTAATCCAATAGAAATTGCCAACAACCTCAAGAAAAACGGTGGTTTTATACCCGGATTCCGGGCAGGCCGACCGACTTCGGACTTTATTAAAAAGGTTCTTGGCAGGATTACGCTTTTCGGTTCGCTTTATCTGGGTATAATCGCGCTGATTCCGCTGGTATTTGGTGCACTGAGCCCACAGCTTAGCGGATTGGCATTCAGCGGAACCTCTATTATAATCGTGGTTGGCGTAGCTCTTGAAACCATGAAAAATCTTGAATCCCAGATGCTTATGCGGCATTATAAGGGTTTTCTGGAGTAGAGGAGCGAAAAATTCGGATGAAGTTAATTATGCTGGGTCCTCCGGGAGCCGGTAAAGGAACGCAGGCAGCGCGACTGAGAGATGCACTAAACATTCCTTCACTTTCGACAGGCCACATATTAAGAACAGCTATCAAGGAGGGTCTGGGTGTAGGACCGGAAGCCAAATCCTATATGGATGCCGGAAAACTTGTCCCTGACGAGATAATTATCCGCGTTCTCAAGGATTTTCTCGATAAGGGTGAGAATAAAAAAAACGACTATATTCTCGACGGCATGCCGCGAACATTGAGTCAAGCGAAAATTCTCGAAGAAATGGGCATAGAGGTTGACGCCGTAATATCGATGGAAATGTCGGACCAGGCGATAGAAGACAGAATGAAGTGGCGCAGAGAGTGCCCCAAATGCGGGGCGGCATATAACTTAAAAACATTGCGTCCGAAGGTAGAGGGTCTTTGTGATGACTGTAAAGAGAAGCTGGTGATTCGTGACGACGACAAGCCGGAAACCATAAGAACCCGCCTTGCCGCCTACCACAAGGTCGCCGAACCTATCCTCAAATTTTACAAAGACAAAGGGAAAGTCATTTCGGTTGACGGCAGCATGGATATTGAGGAGTCGACTGCCATGCTGATAAAAATTCTGGAGCGGTTAGATTGATTACGTTAAAAAGCAGCCGGGACATTGAGAAAATGCACCTTGCCGGAGAAATCGCCGCACACGCCAGGGCACTTGCCGGCGAAATGGTAAAGCCGGGCGTATCTACCCGATCAATTGACAAGGCAGTACATGAATTCATCATAAGCCGGGGCGCGGCGCCCTCCTTTTTGAACTATGACGGGTTTCCGGCCAGTGTATGCATCTCGATTAACGAACAGGTCATACATGGTATACCCGGAGGACGAAAAATCAAAGAGGGCGATATTGTCAGCATAGACGTCGGCGCTTATATCGAAGGATTTCACGGCGATTGCGCTGCATCCTATATCGCAGGTGAGGCCGACGACAGAAGGCGGAAATTGATTGACATAACGCGTCGAAGCTTTTTCGAGGGACTAAAATTTGCGCGTGCCGGTTACAGGGTTCCCGACATTTCCCACGCCATACAGACGTATGTCGAAAGCGCTGGGTACTCTGTGGTTAAAGAATTCGTGGGTCACGGTATCGGATCTTTGCTTCATGAGGAGCCTGAGGTTCCGAACTATGGAAACCCCGGACACGGCGTCAGACTCGTTCCCGGAATGACGCTTGCGATTGAGCCCATGGTGAATCTGGGTGGTCCGGATATCAGGGTTCTGTCCGATGGATGGACGGTTATCACAGCAGACGGCGAACCGTCTGCACATTATGAAAACACCGTTTTGATTACAAGCGGCGATCCGGTTATTTTGACACCGATTGACGGAGATGGCAGCGATGGAACCTGATTTCTGCGCACTTGCTGTCAGCCTGAAAGGACGGGATGCGGGTGGTTTATTCCTTGCCTTCGGTAAAACCGAAAGAGCCGTATTGCTTGCAGACGGAAAGATCAGAAAGCTGAATAGCCCGAAAAGAAAAAACCTTCGCCATGTAAGACTCCTTAAGGGCCGGATGTTTGAAACAGTTCTTGGGGATCTGGGCGACCGACCGACAGACGCTCAATTAAGACGAGCTTTAGCCCGATATAAAGCGGGCACCGAAAATGTTTAGGGAGGGACGTAGATTGGCAAAAGACGATGTCATTGAGTTGGAGGGAATAGTGATCGAATCTCTCCCCAACACTATGTTTACCGTTGATATCGGAAATGGCCATACGATATTGGCTCATATTTCCGGAAAATTAAGAATGAACTTCATAAGGATACTACCCGGAGACAAGGTTACGGTTCAGATGTCACCATACGACCTTACCCGGGGCAGGATAACATGGAGAAGCAAATAGAAACTTTCATTTAAGGAGGGTTTTAGGTTGAAAGTAAGGCCTTCAGTCAAACCCATGTGTGAAAAATGCAAAATCATCAAACGCAAGGGTAGAGTAATGGTTATCTGTGAGAATCCCAAGCACAAGCAAAGACAGGGTTGACCGCAAGTTAATGAGAAAGGATTGATTGACAAGTATGGCACGTATTGCCGGCGTTGATTTGCCAAAGGACAAGAGAGTCGAGATCGGCCTCACATACGTCTTTGGCATTGGCAGAAAGCGCGCAAGCGACATTTTAAAAGCAACGGGTATTAATCCGGATACAAGAGTCAAAGATCTGACAGAGAATGAAGAGAACTTGATCCGCGAATTTATCGACAAGAATCTTATCATCGAAAGCGACCTGAGACGTTCGGTGGCGCTGGATATTAAAAGACTTGCGGAAATCGGGAGTTATCGGGGTATAAGGCATAGAAAAGGCCTTCCGGTTCGGGGGCAAAGATGCAAGACAAATGCGCGCACGCGCAAGGGTCCCAAGAGGACCATTGCCAACAAGAAGAAATAAGAGGAGGGATATGTAGTGGCAGCTCCGAAAAAAGCACGCGTCAGAACAAAGCGGCGTGAACGCAAGAATATTGAAAAGGGCGCGGTTCATATCCGGTCCTCGTTCAACAATACCATGGTCACAATTACCGATTTAAACGGTAATGCCTTATCCTGGGCTTCCTCGGGCGGAATGGGCTTCCGTGGCAGCAGAAAGTCCACACCTTTTGCCGCTCAAACTGCGGCGGAGACCGCGGCAAAAGCGGCGATGGAACATGGACTTAAGACTGTTGAGGTATATGTAAAGGGCCCGGGTTCCGGACGTGAAGCGGCTATTCGCGCTCTTCAGTCAGCCGGACTTGAGGTTCTGATGATAAAGGATGTAACACCCATTCCACATAACGGTTGCCGCCCGCCGAAACGGCGCCGCGTCTAACCGAAAGCAGGAGGTACGAATATGGCAAGATACACCGATGCCGTTTGTCGCCTTTGCCGCAGAGAAGGCCAGAAGCTCTTCCTGAAAGGCGACAGATGCTATACGGAAAAATGCGCCGTAGATAGGCGCACATACCCACCCGGACAACACGCACAGGGCCGACGGAGCAAGGTTTCTGAGTATGGTCAGCAACTCAGAGAGAAGCAGAAGGCAAAAAGGTATTACGGACTTCTGGAAAGCCAGTTTAAAGGCTATTTTAATATGGCAGTCAAGAAACCGGGACAGACAGGCGAAAACCTGCTTTCCCTTCTTGAGTCGCGCCTTGACAATGTCGTTTACAGGCTGGGCTTTGCCATGTCAAGACCGGAAGCCAGACAGCTTGTTACGCACGGTCACTTTTTAATAAACGGACGCAAGGTCAATATCCCCTCCTTCCTTGTAAAGCCCGGACAGGTCATATCGATCAAGGAATCCAGCAGGAATCTTGCGAAGGTGAAGAGCGTTATAGAAGCCAACTCCTTCAGGCAACCGCCGAAGTGGTTGGATTATGACCGCAATAATCTGATAGCTAAGGTTATTGCCCAACCTTCAAAAGAAGATATCGATTTGCCAATTGAAGAACATCTTATTGTCGAGCTTTACTCCAAATAATTTAAACGCCCTCACGATTGGTAAGCTGACATTCCTGCACGTTATGCGTGCAAATATGAGGAGGGTATGTAATGGTAGAAATTGAAAAGCCGCGCATTGAGTGCATAGAAACACCCGGCGACGATTCCTACGGAAAGTATATTGTTGAACCGCTGGAGCGGGGATACGGGACGACACTTGGCAACTCATTGAGGAGGATTTTGCTTTCTTCTCTGCCGGGCATCGCTGTAACGACCGTAAAGATTGCAGGGATAGCGCATGAGTTTTCGACAATTCCCGGCGTAAAAGAAGATGTTACCGAGATTGTTCTTAATGTTAAGAGCATCATCGCCAGATTGCACTGTGAAGGCACAAAAACAGTTTATATAGAAGCATCCGGCGAGGGCATAGTCCGTGCTGGCGATATCAAGGCGGATGGCGAAGTAGAAATTTTGAATCCGGAGCTGCATATCGCAACCCTGAGCGCGGACGCGACCCTGAGCATGGAGCTTACGCTTAGCCACGGCAGAGGCTATGTAAACGCCGAACGCAACAAGCCTTCGCAAACCGTAATCGGCGTCATTCCGGTTGACTCGATCTATACACCGGTACTGAAAGTCAACTACACGGTTGAAAACACGCGTGTCGGCAATATGACGGACTTTGACAAGCTGACAATCGAGGTGTGGACAGATAAGACCATCTCGTCACGAGATGCGATTTCGCTCGGTGCAAAGATTCTTTGCGATCATTTTACATTGTTTACTGATTTGAGCGAATCAATCGGTAGCAAATCCACCGTCGTTGAAAAAGCAGAAACGCAGAGAGACAAGGTTTTGGAGATGACCATTGAGGAACTGGATCTTTCAGTCCGAAGCTTCAACTGCCTGAAGAGAGCGAATATAAATACTGTGGAAGACCTGATCAGCAAGACCGAGGAAGAAATGATCAAGGTTAGAAACCTTGGCCGAAAGTCACTTGAGGAAGTGATCAATAAGCTTACCATGATGGGGCTTTCGCTGGCGAGTGACGACAATAGCTGATACTTTTATGCGTGGTTAAACCATCGGTATCGGTCTTGATTCATGAAGCGGTTGTTTTCATATTGAATGATCAGCTTGTCTGAAGCGGATGCTATTGGTATATTCTGTACGAGGAGGAAAAAAGCAATGCCCGGAACACGTAAGCTCGGGAAACCAACCGACCAGAGGATGGCTATGCTGAAACAGCTGGTCACGGATTTTCTGGAAAAGGGAAGGCTTGAAACGACCATAACAAGAGCAAAAGAAATCAGGCCGCTTGCCGAGAAGATGATAACGCTCGGAAAGACAAATACGCTGGCATCGCGCCGTCAGGCCATGGGATTTATCACCAAGGAAGACGTAGTGACCAAGGTATTTAATGAGATTGCTCCCGGCTATTCAGAGCGCAACGGCGGATATACCCGCATTATGCGCCTTGGTCCGCGCCGCGGAGACGCTGCCGAAATGGCAATTATCGAATTGGTATAGCGTAAAATAGACGTTTAGCAATTAAACGATGAAACGAATAAACGGATTTGAAAGTGGGCTGAAACGAAATGCATCATGTATTTCGTTACAGCCCACTTTTTTATATTCGGTTTTTTTCATGGGATTTGCTTTTT
>JAAYJC010000174.1 GCA_012523085.1 Clostridiales bacterium | reverse complement strand
TGATCAGTTCTACACTGACATGGGAAAAAATCCACACCTGGGATATAGGACTTGATATAGGAGCGTTCAATAATCGTCTTACGGCTTCCTTCGACTATTATGTCCGCAAAACATTAGACATGGTAGGCCCGGCGGTAGAGCTGCCTAATATTCTGGGAAAAGATCCTCCGCGCGGGAACAATACGGACTTGAAAACATACGGTTTCGAACTGGAAATAGGCTGGCAGGACAAACTGGAAAACGGGTTGTATTACGGAGCAAAATTCCTTCTGGCGGACTACCAAACAGAAATAACGAAATATCCCAATATCACCAATACGCTTTCCACGCACTATAAAGGGAAAAAATTAGGCGAGATCTGGGGTTATGAAACCATAGGTATTGCCAAGAGCGATGAAGAAATGAAAGCCCACCTGGCATCATTGCCTAATGGCGGACAAAACGCTTTTGGAAGCCAGTGGACAGCCGGCGATATCATGTATAGGGATACCAACGGAGACGGCATGATAAGCGCCGGATCCAATACTTTAGGGGAATCGGGAGACCAGAGGGTTATCGGGAACAGTACGCCGCGCTTCCAGTTTGGCCTAGATTTGGACGCCTCCTGGCATGGATTCGACGCCCGCATATTCTTGCAAGGCGTAGGGAAAAGGGATTACTGGAACGGAACGCCCGCTTACTTCGGATCAAACCGCTCGAATATGTGGTTTATTATCGGCTTTACGGAACATACGGACTATTTTAGGGCAGAACAATCCAATTATTTGCCTGTAAATCTGGATTCTTACTACCCCAGGCCCTTGCTGAGCGACAAAAATCTCAGGGTACAAACCCGTTACCTCCAGAATGCGGCGTTTATCCGTCTGAAGAACCTTTCCTTCGGCTACACCTTGCCGCGAAATCTAACAAACAAGTTCTACGTAAACAAATTACGCGTATTCTTCTCCGGAGAGAACCTCTGGACGGGAACAAAGTAGGGAAAGATGTTTGACCCGGAAGGTATAGACGGAAATAATTCTGACAGTGGAACGGGATACCCTCTGCAGAAAACGATATCATTGGGATTAAGCATAACACTCTAAATTTATGGATATGAAAAAGATAATATATATAACATCGATTCTGTTCGCCACCTTTGTCTTTGTGGCGTGCAATGATCAATTGGACCAGGAGCCGAAATCGGCTATTTCACCGGAATATTACCTGAATGAGGAAACGCAGTTGGAATCCTATGTAAACGGATTATATGTGGATATTTTGCCCTCTCACGGCACATGGCATTACGGGACCTTTCAAACCGATAGGCATACCGACAACCAGGCCTATATGGAATGTGCCGACAAATATATTCCCGGCGAATGGAAAGTAAGGCAAACGGATGGTAGCAACTGGTATTTCAGACGAATCTACGATTGCAATTATTTTCTGGACAATGTTTTGCCCAAGTATGAACAGAAAGCAGTGGAAGGCAGCGATGCCAAAATCCGTCATTTCATCGGGGAAGTATATTTCCTGAGAGCACATGAATATTTCAAACGGTATCAATTATTCGGTGACTTCCCGATTGTCGAACAGGTATTGACGGATAATTTGGCCGAATTAGTAGAAGCCAGTAAACGAATGCCGCGCAATGAGGTGGCGCGCTTTATCTTGTCGGATCTGGACAAAGCAATTGACTATATGCAAACAAAGATTGAAAGCCGGAAAACACGTATAAACAAAGAAAGCGCTATGCTGTTGAAATCACGTGTAGCTTTATATGAAGGAACTTTTCTGAAGTATTTCAAGGGAAGTGCCTTTGTGCCATTAGGCGATGGATGGCCGGGAGCGTCGAGGGATTACAATAAATCCTACAGCTATCCGTCAGGAAGCATAGACAATGAAATAGACTTTTTCCTGAGCGAAGCCATAGCAGCCGCCAAGCAAGTGGCTGATGGCGTAATCCTGACGGAAAACACCGGATTGGTCCAACAAGACGCCTCCGAACCGGCGAATCCATTTATGGATATGTATGCCAGCGTCGACCTTTCGGGATATGCCGAGGTTCTGCTCTGGAGAGAGTATAATAAGGGACTCGGCGTAACCCATGGAGTAAGCGAAAACACACAAAGAGGAAATTTAGCATCAGGCGTAACGCGCGGTATGACGGAATCTTTCCTGATGGCAAACGGCTTACCCATTTATTCTCCGAACAGTGGTTACGAAGGGGACGATTATATCTCTACCGTCCGTGCCGGCCGAGATAGCCGTTTAACCCTCTTCTTGAAAGAACCCGGACAAAGGAACGTATTATGGACAAATACGGTAGGCGTAAACGCAGTACCGATCGAACCGGTACCGAATCTATTAGGAGCGGATGCTTCCCGTCTATATTCAACCGGTTATACGCTCCGCAAAGGCAATCCATGGGATGCTATACAAATGGCGAATAACGGAACTTATACCGGTTCAATAACATTCAGGGGGGTAGAGGCTTTATTAAACTACATCGAAGCTTATTACGAAAAAAACAACTCCCTCGACGGAACCGCCAGGCAATATTGGCAAGCCATCCGCGAACGGGCAAGAGTGGATACGGATATTGATAAAACTATCGGCGCAACAGATTTATCAAAAGAAGCGCCGAACGATTGGGGAGCTTATTCCGCAGGAAAAATGCTCACCGATCCTGTTTTGTATAATATCCGGCGTGAACGCCGCTGCGAAATGATGGCGGAAGCCTTGCGCTGGATGGACTTGCAGCGTTGGCGTTCCTTAGATCAGATGATCACGACTCCTTACCATATCGAAGGTTTTAAGGTTTGGGGACCTATGCAGGAATGGTACAAAAACAGCGATGGAAGCTCGCAACTTGTCTATGGGTTGAACAATACGACATCGAATGTGTCGCCTCCAGACCGCAGCTTGTATTTACGTCCGTACGAAAAGGTGTCGGGAAGCCTGGCGCTTAATGGATATAGATGGACGATGGCTCATTACCTCTACCCGATTGCCATACAGGATATGCTGATCACGTCGGAGGATAATCAACTGGATACTTCGCCTATCTATCAGAATCCGGGATGGCCGTCGACAGCAGATGCCGGAGCTTTGGAATAATACGATCAATTATAATTACTATAAAATGAAACAAAAGAATATTTTTTATTTATCTAAAACGGTACTTCTGTTGTTCTTTATACTGGGCTGCTGTAACCAGACTATGGCAAGGAAAGTATGTACGTTAAATGTCGGCAGTTTCAATATCGGTTATGATAACAGAAAAGCGGAGCAGGGATGGGAAAAGCGAAAAGAGTTTGTCGTATCGCTTGTTCGCTTCCATGAATTTGATGTTTTCGGCACGCAGGAAGGCTGTAGTTACCAGTTGAAAGATATAGCTGGAAACACATACGATTATGTGTATGTGAACGGGTTTTGGAATAAAAACAATCCCGATATTGCTCCCGAAAAGAGTCAGCACAACGGCATTTTCTGGTTGAAAGATAAGTTCAAATTGCTGGATACGGGTAATTTTTGGTTGTCGGAAACGCCTGATAAAAAATCTTTCGGCTGGGATGCTGCGGAAAGTCGAGGATGCGTCTGGGTTAAATTGAAAGAACAGAAATCCGGAAAAACGTTTTTTTTCTTCTGTGTGCATCTCGACCATCGCGGAGTAGAGGCAAGGCAGAATTCCGTTTTACTCATTCTGGAAAAAATGCAAGAGATTGCAAAAGGGATGCCCGTTTTTTGTGTGGGCGATTTTAATGGCGATCCGGAATCTGCGCATATCCAAACGATCCGTTCGAGCGGATTCTTATTCGATTCCCGACTTGTGACGCAAACGCCTCCGTATGGAACAATCGGTACGTTTAATGGATATAAAAAGGATTCGAGCATGAAAGGTAATCTGGATTATATCTGGGTGACAAAGGACATCCAAGTGAAAAAATATGGCGTTCTGAACGATATGCCTTATCTTGTCTCTCTCTCGGATCATTTTCCGATACTGATAAAAGCTGAGATGTAAAAACCGGAGACGCAACCTGAAGAGGCATGATGGATACATAAGCGATTCGCATGTCTCTTCAGGTTTTAAGTTGAATTTGTTTTGCTGAAATATTGTTAAATTTGATATAAAAGCAACGTCACTGAAAGGTCTATTCTCTGA
>JAAYJC010000173.1 GCA_012523085.1 Clostridiales bacterium | reverse complement strand
TGAACCGCAGATCAATGAACCGCAGATCATTGAACCGCAGATCATTGAACCGGGGGATGTACCGATGGTATTGCATTATCCGGCTTTGCGGTATAATATTAATAGGCAGGCGGGCGCTAACCGGCGGCTGCCTGCCTGATCTCAAGCCAAAGAAACGGAGAGAGAAATGGATCCGAAACTTCAAAGCGTGCTGTCTATGGTTCAAAAACCGGCTCGGTATACCGGGGGAGAATACGGCCGGATTATGAAAAATCCGGACGATGTCGAACTGAGGATTGCCCTCGCTTTTCCTGACACATATGAAATCGGCATGTCGAATCTGGGACTCAGAATACTGTACGGTGCGATCAATGAGCAAAACGATATATGGTGTGAGCGTGTTTTCGAGCCTTGGACCGATATGGCCAAGGCCATGAGAGATGCGGAAATCCCGCTTTTTGCACTTGAGAGCGGAGACCCGATTGCAGGTTTTGATATGATCGGCTTTTCCGTCGGCTACGAATTGTCTTATACAGGTATTCTCAATATACTGGATTTGGCCGGTTTGCCGCTCAGGTCCCGCGACAGGACGGCATTTTCTCCGGTTATATTTGCCGGCGGAACCTGTATGTATAATCCCGAGCCCATAGCGGACTTCATCGACCTTGCGGTCATCGGGGAGGGCGAGGAACTGGACCTTGAGCTCATTGCGTGCTACAGGTCGGCCAAGGAAAGAAGCCTCAGCAAAGAGGAATTTCTGTTGGAGGCTTCCAAAATCCGGGGCGTTTATGTCCCTTCTTTATATTCATTCACCTATCACCGGGACGGTACGGTTAAATCGATCATACCGAAAGAAGGCGCCCCTGAGAAAGTGACAAAGAGGATCATAGAGGATCTGGACAGCGCGTTTTATCCGGTAAACACAATAATACCCTCGACAGAAATCGTGCATGACCGGACCGTGCTGGAACTGTTTCGGGGCTGCATCAGGGGATGCAGGTTTTGCCAGGCCGGATATGTGTACAGACCTGTGCGCGCTAAGCTAAGCGAAACACTGGTAAGGCAAGGCAAGGCGGCCTTGGAATATGCCGGATATCAGGAGCTTAACCTGTCATCCTTAAGCTCCAGTGATTATAAAGAACTCGGAAGCCTGTTCGATGAACTGCTTAAGTGGTGCGAACCGCGAAATATCGGCCTCTCGCTGCCGTCGCTCAGGGCGGATAGTTTTTCTATGGAACTGCTCGAACGCGTTCAAAGGGTGAGAAAGACCGGCCTGACCTTTGCACCGGAAGCCGGGACGCAGAGATTAAGAGATGTGATCAATAAAAATATCACGCGGGACGATATTCTGAACGCCTGTAAAACCGCTTTTGCGGGCGGTCAAAACGCGGTCAAGCTCTATTTTATGCTCGGACTGCCGACTGAGACGGACGAGGAAGTACTGGCCATCGCAGAGCTTGCCTATCAGGTGCTCGGGGTGTTTAAACAACATGCAAAGAACAAAAACAGAGGCGTTAAAATCACAGTCGCAACGTCCTGCTTTGTGCCAAAACCCATGACGCCCTTCCAATGGGAGCCCCAAAATACCATGGCGGAGTTTGAGCGCAAGCAGCAGCTGCTCAAAGAAAACCTGAAGTCGCGTGCTATCCGCTTTAACTGGCACAGCCCGGAAACAAGCTTTATCGAGGCCGTGCTGGCCAGGGGGGACCGGCGTTTGGGACCTGTTCTGGAATCGGTCTTTTTAAAAAGCGGCGGCTTGAATGCCTGGAGTGAGTGTTTCTCTTTTGATGCGTGGCAGCGCAGCTTTTCGGAAAATGGGATTGACCCCGGATTCTATGCTTTGCGCGCACGCGATTTTGATGAGGTAATGCCTTGGTCAATCCTTTCCGCAGGCATTGAAGAGGACTATCTGATTTGTCAGAACAAGCTTGCACCTAAGGCCGTAACCACACCGGACTGCAGAGAGAAATGCTCGGGCTGCGGCGCCAATCGGCTCACAGGGGGGAAATGCGATGAATAAGCTCAGGCTTCGCTTCAGTAAAACAGGGCGTGCAAAATACCTTTCGCACCTGGATCTGATGCGAACCTTTCAGCGGGCGTTTCTGCGCGCGGATTTAGCTGTTAAGCAGACGGAAGGGTTTAATCCGCACGCGTATTTGTCCATTGCCTTGCCGCTGCAGTTGGGCTGTGAGAGCATATGTGAAATTCTCGATACGGAATTAACGGACGAGATGCCGTTTTCCGCCATACCGGAACGCTTGAATCCTTTCCTGCCGGAAGGAATCACTGTTCTCAAAGCATTTGAGCCGGTAAAAAAACCGACAGAGATCAAGTATTTACAGTTTATCTCGCATATGATTTTCAATGGGGAAGTCAATGAGCAAATGGCAGAGAAGCTTAAAAACTTTTTTGCCTCCGGCAATATCACCATTTTGAAAAAATCGAAAAAAGGTGTAAACGAGGTTAATCTTGCACCCCATATCTTTCGGGCCGACGTTTACTGCAAAGATAACCGGACGTTGGTGCTTGATACACTGGTTTCGGCGCAGAATCCCACCGTTAATCCCTCGCATCTTATCGCCGCGATAAAAACGCTTCCCGAAGCGTTTGTCCCGTCATTTTCAATGGATTCCAGAGTGGAGATTTTCGATCAAACGATGACAGTATTTTCATAAACACGCTGCCTGAGATAAAATGCAAAAACTTTAGAGCTATATCCACAGACATTTGTCTGTTGACATTTGTCTGTTGACATTTGTCTGCCGCCAAATTACTGCCGCAATTTGTCTGCCGATCATAAAAATGACGCTTGCATTTTTACATTCTTTATGCTATCATTACTCGGTATG
>JAAYJC010000172.1 GCA_012523085.1 Clostridiales bacterium | reverse complement strand
TATTCTCCATTCTGCCGCGAAGCGGCGGCGCATTAATGCGCGAAAATTTTCCGCACTTTTCTCCGGTTTACGCCCACATCACACGGAGCGTTTTGATTAGGCAAAAAGAATGCTGATTTTCTCGTATTGTAACACATATATACCGGTTAATTCCACTCTTTTTTAGCATACAGATATTACATATAAAACAGCGTTAAGCCGAACATGCCCCCCGGTGAAATACAGCCGGGAAGCATGTCTTCTGGACTAATGCTTTATTTCGTGTTGCTTTTTTGTGTAAAGTATTTTTACTTCTCTAATGCCGGGACCTGTGTTTGCTTATCGAATATCGCATTATAGGTGAGAAACGGGAATACTTCTCCGTATCGCTTGTTCGGTACCTCATCGGGAAACGCTCTGATTATCGCATCTGTGCGTGACTTAACGCCGTCCTTGAACTCGGCATGCGTGAGTATGTAAAGGTCGTTTCGCTGTATGCCGCGCACAACGCGCTCGCCCGCATCGTCCGGTGAGCGGAGAAGCTCGTTCCATTCCGCCATGGAGGGCATAGGCTCGTCTTCATTTTGTGCGGGGATCGGAGGCGGGGTCGGCTTTTCGCCTGTCAGTTCAGCCGTAACCTCGGAAGAAGACAAGCCGAGGTTTGTAATATATCCGCCGGGGCAAAATGCGCTTGCGCCGATGTTCGTGCCTACAAGATCCATGGCCAGCGATTCCATAATACCGACAACCGCCGCTTTTGTGACATTATAAAGTCCGCACCCGGGAACGGGGAGAAGAGCAGCCTTTGAAGCGGTACTGACTATATGTCCGCCTTCTCCATGCTTAATGATACGCGGTAAAATTTCCTGTATACCGTTTAGAACACCGGTCAGATTGACGCTGAGGGCAAGATCGGTATCCTTGTGCGATACTTCCCACAGCGGACCGCCTGTACAGCCGATTCCGGCGTTATTGACCAGCACATGTATATTGCCGAATGCTTCTTCAGCTTTATCGGCAGCTTCTTTGTAAGCTTCCCGGTCGGTAACGTTGAGGCGAATAGCAATCGCCGGCCAGTTGCTCTTTTTAAAAATCGAGAGCGCCTCGTCAAGTGCGCTCTGACGCATATCGGCAATGACAACGTTCATTCCCGCTTTTGCGCAAGCTTTAGCTATCCCCAACCCAATTCCGCTGGCGCTGCCGGTTATAAATGCGGTTTTCCCTTTCAAGTTCTCCATATAATAGCTCCCTTTCTTGTATTTATGATAGGCATTATATCACGAATTTCAGCTGCAGTATAGCCGCAAGCAATTGTCCGCGTAAAAAAGATCACACATTTCTGTCTGCATTCAGCATATCGAATACCCGGTACACGGAGCCTTTAAAACTGTATATTCAATAACCGGGTTTTTGAATAACACCCGATACCCTCGACTGTTTTTTTGCTGAGATGATTGTGGTACCAGCAACCGGGGTGCGGTATCTTGCCGTTTTCCCGGCAGATATCGCGAAGATGAGACAAAATCCTTCCGCCGACACCTTTTCTTCTATGCTCCGGGAGGACAACCATCCCGCAGCCCCAGTACCGGGGATTTGCCAGATACTGAACAACAACACCGTAACCAAGCGTATTACCGCCGTCAGACATTCGATAAATCATTCTCTCTTTTGCTTTCAATTATTCCGGTGTTATATCCGCAAAAAAGTCCTCGGCATGCCTGTTGATTTTGATCAGGTCTACGGGATCAATTTCAGAAAAATCAGCGTTTTCATTTTCAGGTATCTTAGAGGACACATCCGTATTTACCCCGAAAATATACGCCTGCAATTCAACCTTTTTATGAAAATCGAGGCAGAGCAATAAAAACAACTCATCACATGCAGCGACAAATGCAGTCTTTACACTATACTCAGCCAAGATTCTATGAAAAATATCCTGTGCCGGAAGCAGATAATCATCTTCGATAAAAAAAGCCATTATTTTATTTTCGCTGAACAATGCAAAAATGAGCGCAAAAAACCCGCAGCCAAGCAGCCTTCCGAGGCTGTCACTGCGGATATCGGACAGTTTTTTCGATAGGTTGCTTTTTGGCATATCAAAGCCGGGGTGCTTATACCCCTCAAGCTTATATGCCTGCTATTTGGTTCAAATCAAAGCCGCCTCATACATTACCGCCATCAAATAGCATCTCCTTTCAAATCATCTGGGAAAATTATACTTCATCCTGTGATAAAACACAATCATCTTTTTTGCTTTGTTCTTTCTCAATCAGCGTCAGCGCAACCTTTAGGGCGGCAATTCGCCGCACAAGAAGGGTCTGTTGTGACTTGCCCAGTTTTGCGGCATTAATCTTCTCACACTTGTGGAGCGCAGACGTCAAAGCGCGATGCGCCTCGCTGAGCTCTTCTAATGTAAAGTCCCGCATTTTAACCCCCATTCCGCCGCTAATGATGTTTTTGCATTTTAACTTAGATGATGTCTGTCATAAATCATGGCGAGCCTGATAACCGCGACGCTTATAAACGGGAAAGCTTGCACAATAGTGACCTCATCTCTGCTCATTAACGAGAATAAGTGCTTTGCCTTGGATCAGTTCCGCTGTCTGTGCCGCAGTCTTGTCGCCGGCAAAAAACGCTTTTGCTTCTTGAATGATGATGTTATACAGTGCGGGATCGATGCGGTACGCCCCGTTACATCTGTCGATTAAAGCCAGAATCGCTTCCCATATCGGCTTTTCCACCTCCCAGTTTAGTTCGGGGTTCAGCCCGGTCAGGTACTCTCTCCATCCAAGGACCAGTTTCATCACATCTGGCCTGCTGTGAAGAAACGAAATAACAGGCGGATCGTTTTCGCCGCGCTCCTGGCCGTCGTGTAGGTCTGTTTGCCACTCATAGGTAAACGGCGTGCGTACAAAGCACCATGCCGCGTCCTTATGCTCAGATACCGCACAAATCGACAGTTGTATGTTATCCTGCGGCTCAATCAGACAACCGATATCCGGAAAACCTTTCATCGTAAATTCACCGATACTGTTTTCATACATTTCGTACTCCCGAACCGCAAAAAACGGGAGGTGTACCACCCTGAAGAAGAGCTCTGCTTTGTCGTTTGGCCCATTGCCGGAAGGTTGAGCGGCGCATATTTCGAGCATTTCAATAAATTTGGGGTCGGTAAAATCGCATTCACCGGACGCCCAATCGATAAAGTCATTAAAATATACGGTGCAAAAGACCTGAAGAAGCTCCTCGGGAGAGAGACCGTATTCCGGCGTACGGGCAAAAATACCTGTCTCCAAGGCATTAATGGCGGCCATTTCCTCCCATGTCCAGCCAGGCTGTGTACCGACGATATCCTGCGCGCCAATCAGCGTGCAGATGCCGAATGTATCGACGGTTTCATATAAATGCCCGTTATATTCCAGCGACCGAAGGATCCCGGGATAAATATCCTCACGTTTGAGCTCGGGGTCTTTGTCAAGGTAGGGGTACAGGTCCTCAAATAACCCTTTGGCCGCAAACCTTAACATGGGTATCGTTGAGGTGTCAATGATATCCGGCGCTTTTCCCGAAATGATATCCACCATAAACTTAGTCAGTTTGGTATCGTTGAGGTATCCGTCTTGCTCCGGTAAGTTTCCATCCCACCCATAGTTGACGATTTCAATCGTATATTCGGTATTGCTGCGGTTGAATTCCGCGACCATTGTCGCAAGAAACTGGCCAGGCTTGAATGTCGCAAGCTTGAGGGTGGTTTTTTCCGTCCGTTCTTCGGGAGGCTCGGTTGTCAGCAGGTAAGAAAGCTCGCCGGCGTTTAAGATAAAACTTCCGCCCTCCCGCGCTTCCAGAGCCTGTATGTTCTGGGGTGCTATACCCAGCTCCAGCCATTCAAGTATGATATATGTGTTAAGGCCTTTCACGCCATAAAGATAGATACCGTCTGTAATATACAGGTCATATTCTCCGCCGCCGTCAAAAACACAGGCTGAGATAATCCTATCCTTCCCGTCTGTTGTTGCCAGCAACAGTTTTTCCGTGAGCTCTTTTCGCTCCGGATCCAATGTGTACACGCTCAGACCGGTATTTTCATATATGAGGATCCGCGCAGCGCCGTTTTTGTCAAATGCCAACCCCAACGGCATACCCTTAGTGGTGTCAATAACATGCTCATCTCCGTTAATACCAATAACCTTCACACCATCCGTTAGGTCGAATATCCGGCCATCTTCGCCGGAGCGCACATAGCAATTCACCGGGTCTATTTTTTCGTCACAAACCGACGCGTAATATATGGCGTTTGTTTTGATGATCTCCGGCTGTTCGTCGGCTTTCTTGCCGGTGCACCCGGAAAACAATGACAGAAGTAAAAGCGACACGAATATTCGTTTCACCCAATAATCTCTCCCATGAGTTTATTTTTTAAATAAAATTCAGGTTTAGATTCGCCGACTTCGCAAGAGTGCACAAACCTTAACGGTATCAGTATAAACAATTTGCCATTGTTATGCAATGCTGTCATAATAATACTAGTTCTGTTTTTCCGTCTACGATATTGGTGCGTATTTATCCGGGCGGCGCAGCTATTTGTTATTGAGGCCGGTATCGCAAAAGCAACGAGCGCCTTAATCACATCGCCAATGGACTATGTGATTAAGGCTGAGGTTACCGTTACAGTTAAAGCGCCGTCGCTAAAGCCCGGGCTTACAGAATAATACTCATACTGTTCGTAACCCCGTATGATAGAAACGCCTGAAGATCGACAGTCATCCTCAAGCGTTTTATATTCATATGATACATATATTACCGGCTGTTCCAGGATTATACAGGCGTTTTGTTTATGCCGATAAAATAATTCTTGTCAGTTCAGTGGGTTGGAGTATGGTCCCGTCTTTATATACCCGCATATTTCCGCTGGCAATTTCATCTATCAGAATAATCTCACCATTGTTATACCCAAACTCAAACTTAATATCCCAAAGCTCCAGCCCCATAGATTTTAAATCATCGGCGACTATTTTCGTTATGCGAAGTGTCTGCCCTTTCATGCTGTCAAAAAGCGCCTTATCCATAATCCCAAGCGCCTCCAGAGCTTCACTTGTAATCAGAGGGTCTCCCCGTTCATCGTCCTTTATCGTGACCTCCACATAACCGCCGGGCAGATCAGCGCCGTCTTTTATATATGTGCCGTAGCGGCGGACAAAGCTTCCTGTCGCCTTCAAACGGCAAATGACCTCAATCCCCTGTCCCAATACTTTTGCAGGTTTGACCTCCATTACTGCGTTTTCGATGTCTGCATTTACATAATGCGTTTCTATTCCCGCTTTTTTTAACATTTCAAAGTAGCGTATGGATGTCTGCAGATTCGCTTTGCCAATTCCCTCGATTGTCAATCCGACAGTGTTTTCGCCGGGATCAAAAATCCCATCTTTACCGGTGCAATCATCCTTAAACTTGAGCAGATAGTTCCCGTTATCCAGCGCGTATACATTCTTCGTTTTTCCTTCATAAAGCTTTTTCATACCATTCTCCATTCTATACGACGGCTTTCCCGGTTATCATATCTTACTGCCGGAATATCGATATTAATGCTGCAAGACTAAGGTTCTCAACATTCGCTCGCTTAATTTTAACACGCCTAATATCGCATTTCAACAATCAGTTTATGAATGACCTTTTGTTCGGTGAACCGGCAATACCTTTTTACATAAGTTGAAAGCGCCTATCCTTTAGGGTAAAATAAATTGTGGCTGTCGGAGTATATTTATAAGGCCGTGGGTGCTCCGGCACGCACATGGCCGGAGTAAAATCATTGGAATATTAAGGAGGATGTGAAATTGAAATCAGAAGCAACAGCTTTGGATAATTTGGCAATTAAAGAAGAAATCAGACCGCCGGGCGCATTTAACAGAGATAAAACCAAAAACATTGTGTCGGCAGTGGCCTATCTGCTCGGCATCAAAACAGATCGGCTTGAAAACCTATACCTCGCTGATTGCCCCGGTTTTATACATAAGCTGAACGAAAATAAAGCAGCGCGGGCAATACGGATATTATGCTCTATACGGACGATAATGCTAAAAGAATATAGGACAGTTGAAAATAACCTGAATAGCCTTATAAATATCGACAATATGCCCGCTCTGTTTAATAATGATGATTTAAAATGGCTGCGGACGAACGGGATAGAAGTGATAAAAGCGAATACGACAATAAACAACTATATTATATCAATAAATAAACTAATTCTTGACAATATTGAAAAATGCGAATCCCTTTTTCCCGGTTGGGCTTCATGGAGCTTTATAAAGGACTTGTTTTTAATGCCCGGATGCTATGCCCCTTTATCAAAGAACGCTAAAAACGATACGCTTAGAAAAGCAATAAAGAAATTCTGGGACAACAACAATAATTATCCATACCAGTCTTATATCAATTGGCCTCTGGCCGTTATGGAAGACAACGGAAACATCCTGCTAAACGATGAGAAGTTTCTTATCCTGTTGTATGAAGCACATGGTCAAAGCTTTAATGAATACAGCCGGGTACGCGATGCCGGTAAGTTAATAAAAATAAACATTCATCAATTTATTGAAGAAAGCAGCCAAACAGCATTGGTCGTTGACTGTGAAAACTGTGATGTCTACAATCTATTTTCCGCATTAAGGAACCTGCGCCCGCAAACCATTGAAAAGCTATCGAAAGTGATTTTATATGACGATGAAAACACGACCGGCGCATGGACGCTTATCAGCAAGTTTATCCGTGTCCCCGTCGAGCATTACCGAATCAACAGGGTGGCAAAACATAAAAGTCTTGTTGATATCTCATTGACAGCAGGCGTATGCAAGGAGTATTACATGCACAGAACCGAGTCCTTTATTCTGGCCTCCTCCGACTCGGATTTTTGGGGTCTTGTCAAGGCTCTGCCCGATGCAAATTTCCTCGTCCTGATGGAATACTCAAAATGCGGTGATGCACTCAAAGAGGCATTATCCGACGATGGTATCTACTACTGTTCATTGGATGACTTTGGCAAGGGTAATATTGAGGAGTTTAAAGAAATGGCGTTCAAAGCATCGCTTCAGGAATATATCGACCAGTTTAACGAAAACGGCGTCTGGGCTGCCTTCGATGTGGATGAGCTGGTTAACAGCATATTCGATGTTTGCCGGTTCACAGGCACAGAAAAACAGCTGCAAAGCGACAAGATACGGTATATGAACAAATTTATCAAGGCCTTGCGTTTTGATGTGATTGAAAACAGGTCAGAGAATTCCAGGCGGTTGCAAATGACAATCGGCATCTGAAAATTATTCCGGTCTTCAACTAATTTAACAACCGGTATTATGGTCATCTGGGCGCTTAATCGCCCTTAAACCGTTTGCTCCCCGAACGCAGCAAAGCAGAAAACCAGTCATGATCATGTGACTGGTTTTCTGCTATTGGGGTTACCGTGGTTATGATAACTTCCCCATCAGGTTATACAGTACCTGTGCCATTTCCGCGCGGGTACTCGTGCCTGTCGGATTGAGCTTGCCATCACTGCCGCCGACGGTGCCGGTTTCAACAAAGATCGCCATTGCCTCCTGCGCCCAAGTGCTGATCAGCGCGGTATCGGAGAAATCCAGAACCGTTTTTCCGCTGTCTCCTTGTGGGACTTGATCGATGCCCTTCAGCGCATTATATAAAAGGGTAAACACTTCCTGGCGGGTAATCTGATTATCCGGCGCATACATATTGTTGCCGACACCCGCTGTAATCCCAAGCCTTTTCGCTGCCGAGAGATAGCCGGTATAATAGGTGTTTCCGGCGTCGGAGAAGTTGTCTACAGGACTTATGTCGGGTTCAAGCCCGTATGCCCGCATCATCAGTACAATGAACTCGCCGCGTGTCAGCTTTGCTTCGGGACTGAAATTACCGCCGCCCGTACCTTCCGTGATATTTCTTGCCGCAATAAAGCGAACCGGCTTATAATACCAAGCTTCGGCCGCCACGTCATTGAAGTTCACCGGATAAAAGGCCACCGCATAATCACTGAAATGGATGGTGCTGAAGACAACTGTTCCCGTCACTGCATCGTAGTGGCCATTGGGAACGGTGACAACATTTCCGCTGCCGTCTACGTACCAAATGACAATGCTTTCGGGGTTTAAAAGCTCCTCTTCAGACGGCGTATAGGGTACTGAGATTGTTACCGGCGCGTCGGGATTGTTCCAGTCGGTTAAAATGCTATCGACGGATAATGTAATCCGGATTAATGGCTTGTCCCCGATGGCTTCTTTGATATCGTCGGGCAGCTCCTCTTTATCACCCGTACAGATGGTTATCTCAGCGCTTCTGCCTGTCAGCCCCGTGCCGGAAAGCATATTCCCCGGTACCGTGATGCTGCCTATACCGGTATTCATTGTCAGCGAGCCTGTCGATGTGCCTGACAGGGCAGATAAAGGCAGACTTCCGGTGTAGGCGTCTGCTCCGGGAATAGCAGGCAGTGTGACAATGATCGTGTCTCCGTCGGCAAGACCTCCGGTAATCGTGTCAAGAGCAACTGAGGCGTTGTTTGTATCCATATCCAGATTGACTGTTAGGCTGCTCCCGTCGGAAACCTCAGCAGTATAGGCAGATGAACCTTGCGTCACAGCTCCATCAGAGGGCGGTGTTGTTACCGTGAAGACTGCCTCCAGATACTCACCCCCTTCATAGTTTGCCGCTCTTACGGTATATGTACCTGGGGTGAGCGTTATCGCTATCGCCGTCGCAAAAGCTCCGTCCGTAACCCCGGCTGTCTCCAGCCGGAGCGGCGTTTCATCCGCGTAAACCTGCACGGCAACGGCAAGAATATCAGGCTGTGTCGTGCCTGTGATGTAAACTGTTCCGGCGGAATAGCTCGCTTCAACTGCCGTGATGTCAATACTGCCAGCCGCTGCTCCGGTACAAAAGAGGCTTCCGGACAGAATCAGCGCCAGCAAAAGAGATGTTAGTTTTTTTATGTGTTTCATTTCGCTTCCTCCTTATCCTGCCGGTTCCCAGGTGATGCCCGCGCCTGAGCCAAAGAATACTCCGCCGAAGCTGGCCGCTGTGGGATCACCTTTCAACACTGTGACGTTAATCTTCACCGGTGCCTCTGCTTCAGTCCCCGCATAAAGCAGATAGTCGCAGCAGTCTGCATGATTATCATAATGAAAGACACCATTGGCGGTATAGAGCTCCATCGCCATCGGATGAGGGTTTTTGCATGGATCGGTTATGGTTCTCAACGTCGTACTGCCATCTGCCCAGGTGAATATCACGGACAGTCCATAAGGAGGCAAAAAACCGCCGTCAGGGATGCAATAGGTGGCGAAAATTTGATAATCATGTTCGCTGTAATCGATCGAAGTGCTACTTTGTGTACCATGGAAGACATTTTGTTCACCGTTTGAGCGATAATCGCCAATTTCAACGCCGACCCTGTTGATGTTAAGCGTCCGTTGTTCTGTTTCGTCGAAAGTCAGGTCCAGTGCTATGGAATCATAATAATCTGAGAAAAACTCGACTGCGTATGTGCCGTCTCCTTTATCTTCAACAGCGTATCCGGGGGATGAAGCGGCTGCCACCGTTAATTCAACCGCACCGCCAATACCCGCCTTTGGGAGCGACAGAGTAAAACTATCGTTTCCGAAAAAGATATTGGAGCTGTAAGCGCCATCATTCAAAACCGCATACTTGCCCACTTCCCATTGGAGTGTCTTCTGCTCACCTTCTTTTGAGCCGGGGGAAACCTTAACGCAGAGCGCATCGTCCTGGATGACCTTAAAACCAAACCAATTCACATGCGAACTGACAATATGGTACTCAACGAAATAAAACGGTTTTTCAACTGCATTGTAATCACCGAAGGCAGAATCCACGGCTGTGCTGAAGGGCATGGCGATGACGCCTCCTGCGCCGAAGATATTCATTGTGCCGCTGTCCATTGCCGGTACACCGAATTCGCCGGCAACCCAGTCGGATAAATGTGCAATACATATCTCATTGACAGGGGTTTCATCGTGGATTCCATCCAGTTTGAATAGTATGTCGGTAGCCTGGGGTACGATATACCCAGTTTCCGGTTCTGAGCCGCTAACTGTAAAATCAAAGGTACCATAACCGGCATCGATGAGTCCGTCAACGGAAATGCCCGAAACGCTTATATCGCCGGTATTTATGGTGTAACCGTAACAAGCGAACTCTTCGGCAAGCGCGGCAGCTATGCTGCCTGCGTCATTAGAGTTCTCCTCCAGAATGGCAAAACTGTTCTGCAGCAGGCCGGCGATATCCGCTTGTACAAACACAACAGTAATTGAGAAGTCGCTCTGAATGTTTTCCAGCGGGAACTCAAAAGCTCCGCTGCCGGCGTTTATGAGATTCCATGACCAGTTCTCCGGCATCCCTTCATCCAATATGACCGGAACTTCAGATACCATATACCCACTGTTGGGCGTGATTGTTAAAACAAGGTCTTTAAGACCAAATACTGTATTTGATCCAACATTTGTAACTCCGCCATATTCAGGGTTCTCTACCGTGACCGTGACGATATACGCCGTACGTATCCATTTGCCTGATTCGCACTTAAACTCCCCGTCATAATCATCGGTAGGCTTGTCTGAGTTTTGATAAAATATGAGATCTGTGACCGACACGCGGGGATCTTCGGGGGGTGCATTGGATGGGCTGTCCAGCAAAATTCTGCCGTTCTCGCCACCGGCCACTGTACCGCTGCTGTTAGCAATTTTAGCACCATTCGCAAAAAGCAGTTGGTTGTTTACTGTGACGGTCCCGCTGTTTGAGAGCTCGGCACCGTCCATGAACTCGGCGCTTCCGTTGATGGTAAACTGCCCGATGTTTGACAGTTTCCCGTGATTTTCACCGTCGTCACGCATTTCCAATCGTCCTTGTACCTCTTCATCGGTTGCCGCAGCAACAACAATTGTACCGTTGTTCGTGAGCGTCATGCCGTGCAGTTCTATGCGTCCGTTGCTTTTTATTGTCAGGGTAACGCCTGTGCTGACTGTTACCGTGCCGGAGTTTAGAGAAACCGAGTTCTCCGAATCAATGATTAGGTCTTCGGAAATAACATAGTTTCCATTGTTATCCGTATCCTTCCCCGCAAATCCACCCGGATTATCTCCGCCGGGGCCGGGTCCACCGGGGCCGGGGCCGCCGCTTTCGCGTACCCATTTTTCAGCGTCATAATGAAATTGACCGTTTAATTCTGCGGCTGTTGTGTCAGCATTATCATAAAAGCTGAGCCCTGTGATTGTAAGAGGCGTTGTGGCGTCGGAAGGGTTGTCCAGCATTATCCCGCCGCTTTCACCGCCGGTTACTGCACCGGAATTTGACAGCTTTGCGCCGTCCGCAAAACGCAGAAAACCGTTCACCGTCACCTTTCCCGCTTCGTTGTTTGACAGTTCTCCGCCGATGATCTCCATTTGCCCGTCAATCGTTATTTGTCCGTTATT
>JAAYJC010000171.1 GCA_012523085.1 Clostridiales bacterium | reverse complement strand
ACTCTTTTTTGCGCGTCTTGGCCTGAGCCAATTCGTCGGTTAGCCCCGACAGGCTTAGCTGTTTATTCATGCTCCTATTTTTCCATATCGTAGAGTTTACCGCATCCTTTTTCTGTGCGGTGTTGCCTTAAGTAACGCTATATCCGGCTTCTTCAACGAGGCGAAAGAATATACCGGTAATTACTCCGGCGTTGTCGTCGTAAACAAACCGGGCGCTATCCTTAAGGACGCTGTGATAAATGGCGATCTCATCATCGCCGAGGGCGTGGCAAACGGCGACATTACGCTTGATAACGTCAAGGTGACAGGTAATACCTACATACGCGGCGGCGCGAACTCGATACATATCATAGGCGGCAGCTATGCGAACATCATTATAGAAAAGACCGACGATGGAAAAATCTGCGTCGTAACCTCTGACGGCGCTGTAGTAAACACAGTTTATGTTGACGATGGCAATGACGACGTCATCCTGTCCGGCTATTTTGAAAGCGTCACGGTCAATGCGGATGTAAAGGTCGTCATCGACGCCGGCTCAAGTGTCACGACGCTGACGGTTGCCGCCTCCGGCGTAAACCTCACAAACAACAGCATCATCGGGACGTTGAACGTGAACGCGGACGGCGTTGTGGTGGAGGGGAAAGCGCCCAATAGGGTAAACGTCGGCTCCGGCGTCACGGTCTCCCCCCCACTGACGGGAACGGGAACCCGCTGAAATCCGGCTTCTCCTCGCCGGGCGACGGATCGGCTGTCCTGGATACCTATACTGCAACATTCCATCCCAATGGCGGAAGCTATACGGCTGCGGCGATAGAAGGGTTTACGCTCGGTTGTTCATATGCCCTGACCCTGACCGACGACGCGCTTACCTTTGAAGGCAAGGGGAGCCGAGTCCGCACCTTTAATATCACCATTGCCGCACCTGATCCTGTGCTGAACCTGAGGTTTAATGCCGGCATAAAAATGATTCCGGCAATAGATATAAGCGACATCACCCAAAACGGAGAGCCGATCGACAGCATTTTCGCTCCGCTTTACGATATGAGCGACGAACCTGTAGAGGGAATTTACGGGACATTTACCTATAACGGCAGCCAGGAGCTTTCATTGGGCGAAACATTGGCGATTTATGATGAGACCGCACCGGATGAGTGCTCAGTGGGTGTGGACTATTCCGATGACAATGTCGCCTATGTGATTGTAACCGGAATAAACGGCACTGCGATAAGCTATTCAAACGCCCGGGCGGAAGAGGTTCTGTTTACCCCCGACATACTTCCTGTAAACCTTGAAGCCGATACAGACGGCGACGAAAACAATTTATCCATTATCGTATTAATTGAAGATATGACTTATTCAGGTGATGATTTCACCGAAATGGGTCTTGATTCCTCCACCGCAATTGAGGTCGGAGATTTTCTTGCCTTTTACGAAGGAACGCTGCTTGACGACGCTACGGTGACCGGATATGCGGAAATTACCCATGTTATGAGCGGTATGGAAGAAATGGCTAGTCTTCCCCTATATAGCAGACTATAAAGTAACCGCATCTTTTGACGTTTACAGCTATACCGGTCTGTCTTTGAACGCGAGCGTAACCTCCGGCAGTCAGCCGGACCTGAATATACAAGAAGAAATCGAGAAACTTATAGAAACAAGCGACAACAGCGTAACACCGGAGAAAAAGTGAAGCGGTACGGGAGTTTTATGAGATATATCAGGAGATGATCGCGCTTGACCATGAGCGATTACGAGAAGGATGAATTCACAGGCAATCCGCTTATGCCGTATGACCCGTCTTCGCCGATAGAATATTTCGGCGAAGAACCGCAGGGTGATTCGCTGATTGGCTCCGGGAACAACGATGGCCTCACACCGGCATGCATAACGTCTATGCAGGGCAATGCCGTATCCTTCGGCAGAGACTGGTCAGCAGGTCTGGTGACGGTAGGAAATATCACCAAGCTGTTGATAGACAGTAACGGTAATTCGGGATTTGTGTTTACCAGCGTGAACGGTGTCAGTTACTTCTTCGGCGGAACTGAACCTTATGATTATCTGAATTTGGAGTTTATAGTGACCAACGCCGCCCCTACCATGAAGGATATTCAAGAAATTTCCTATTATTGGCCCGGTTCCGACTCCATGTTGGCTTGACATGTAAACTTTGAAACCATACCACAACCGATACACAAACAAAGGTCTATACCGTGTGTAGTGGTGATGTGCCGTAACCCGCTAACGATTTATCCGACAAATGAACACGGTATCAAAATTATCAGCCTCCTCTAAATTAAGACCTGCTCGTTTCTAAAATGAGCAGGTCTTAATTGAAGGGCAACAATGTTAACAAGTCCATATTTGGGGAGATTATCGTTTTCCGGTGCTGAATTTTAAAACTCGCCTGTGGGAGTTGACAGCATGAGATATGTCAGTTCATCCTCGCCGACTCGCAGGTCTCCGATAAGCAGGTCTGCGCCGTCTGCTTTGACAGGAGGAAGCATCCCATCATCGGGCAAGTCTCCGTAGCGCCCGGTGCGCAGATGTTCCTCCATATTAAGAATCAGTATACTTTCAGTGGCCATCTCCAGCTGAATACGGCTGTTTTCCATCGGCTGAACCCGAAGGAAGGATATCGGTTTGGTCGGCAGCGTACGAAGTGCCATATTTATAGCTTGCCTCGGGAAAATATCCGGCGTGAATACGTCACCTTCAGCAAAAATGATCTTGTAGCCATCAGTGAATACGCCACGAAACAACTCCGGATTGTTTAGGTTGTAGTAGCGGTTTGAGTACATACAGTGCCGCAAATTCAAATCCATGAAGCTGCCGCTGCCAAGCGCAATGAGCAGCCGGTGGTCACCGACAGGCGTGACGCTCAGGATTGCGGGTGTTTCCTCTTTCCGATGAGGCGGCCTGACCATCATAAAGTTTTACTCCATTCTTTAACATTGCGTTTATTTTTAAGATTGGTTTGTTTACGGCTTTCTCTATACAAAAGTGCCCTCATCGGTATCGGCTATTTTTAACGGGAGCGTTTTCCGGCCGGCGTCAGAATACGATAGCCTAATAGTCATCGTCATCCTAATCAAAATCATCACCGTAGCCATAGCCGTAATCGTCGTCATAGTAGTCACCGGAGTCGGACCACGGGTCGTAATCATCGTCATAATCAAAATCATCGCCATAACCATAACCGTAATCGTCGTCATAGTAGTCACCGGGGTCGGACCACGGGTCGTAATCGTCGTCATAATAGTCACCGGGATCGGACCACGGGTCGTAGCTGTCATCATAATAGTCACCAGGGTCAGACCATGGATCGTAGTCTTCATATCCGTTGTACCAAGGTATCTCATCAGGAGGTATCCATTGGGCATCGGAGGTTACCGGAGTCTGCCAACTTATTCCGAAGTCCACATTATCCAATATATTCTGCGCAATTTTGAAGTACCTATGGACGGCACTTTCATCCGCCAGAGTGATGGCAACCAAAATATAACCCATCGGCCCGTAATAACGGCACTCCACAACGCCTCGAACAGGAACATCGGAGCTTTCTGTGAAGACCGAGCCTGACAGCCAAAGGTAGGAAATGACCGAGTAGTAGCTGCCGCCATCTATATAATCCTCGCCTATGCTTTGTATAACCTGATCCGGGAATTGGAGGTTTGTAATCTTTACGACTATCTCCAAAAGCGCTGCTTGAACAGATGAAGCGTTCTGAAGCCTTTGCTCATAAGTTCCGCCCAGCTGCACAAGGTCAAACATGACAGCTTCCTTGTAATCCGGATCATTGACGGCTTCAAAGTGCAGGAAGCGTTCATTATCTTTGGTGATCTCCATTGTAGAGGGGTAAGGAATCCACAAGCTTTCATAGCCGGGCATGGCTATGCCGGAATCCAGCGGATCATCAGGAGTTGGAGCCGCTGCAACCTCCGGCGGATCATCAGGAGTTGGAGCTGCTGTAACCTCCGGCGCATCTAACTGCCCAAGCTCAAACTCTCCCGGAATTATGATTTGTGCGCCTTTTTTTGGAATCACAACAGCCTCGCACCCGTCGTTCTTGGCGATAAGCTGTACTGTGGTTGCGTTTGCAAGTGGCAGGTTATAGAAAAAGTAGTAATCGCCGTCCGAGTCCACCGCTTGGATATCCCAGCTTGAGGTGTTTTTCACATCGAGTTCAACCTGGATTGTTTGGTTATCGCCAAATACAGCGGAGCCTAAAAAAGAATCGCCCCATGTTTGGTCGTCTTCTCTGCTTATGTAGAGCTCGTAGACATCATAGTCCAAGAGATTTTGCAATTCGATTTTCGCCGTTGAGATGCTGCAGCCGGAAAAGAACACGAAAATCATCGCAAAAATCAAGCACCATACAAGCAGTTTTTTTATTTTACGCATAATGTTATCCTCCAAATAAGTCGAATTATAACGTAATGACGCAAGCCTTACATCCGCTCGCTTGAGTTCCTCTGCTTAATAGAAATCCTTCGGGCTGTACTTTCTCACAAGCAAACCGACAGGTAAAACAGTCATCGCCCGGTTAAATGACATGATCAGCTTGTACACATGTCCGCCGCTTGTATATGATCCTCGCATCCGAAATCGCGGCTTGGTGTTGCTTGCCGCTTTCCGATTAGCGCAGCTCAAAGTCGTTTTCGGCAAGAACGCTGATTTGCCTTGCCACCGTATCCACGGCAGTGTTCGCCTCCTTTTTTGCTCATACTCATACCGGAGCGGAGCCAAATAATCCGCTCAAAAGGTCCTGTTTAATATTTATCAAGATAGAGCATTGCCGCAAGCGCGGCGGTGAGCCGGACAGGCAAGGTTACCCACCTCCTATATATCAGCGCCGGATGCAAGCGCAAGCACCGCACCTGTAATACCCAAGGCAATAACACCTATGCACAAACCCGGAACGGAGTGTCATACTCCGGCCTGTTTATTTTTGGGCATATAAAAATGCACCTTACCTTTTATAGTAAGGTACATCATTAATTTTTGATATGGTACATTGTACTTTTATTTTCCGGGCGATATTGTCTTAAGCTGTTCTCTGGAAGCGAAGCTGCACTTCTCCAGCATACCGCTGATGATGTTGCGGACGGTGTTAGGAGATAAATGCATCCGCTCTGCAATCTCCTTGTTTTTCATGTTACATTTGAGCAGCTCCAAAATCTCCTTTTCACGGGGCGACAGGAGAAGCTTTTGACCGAAAGCCGCCAGTCCATCCTTCAGCATGGCCGCCATAACCGCTATCCGCTCTTTTCCCTTACTGTCACAGCTAACTTCAGTAAGCAGCTTATTAATACCATCATAGTTTTCTGCAATAGGCAGAAAAATCCCGTCAGGCAAGGCTATATCCAGCGCAGTTTGTAAAGCCAGTATTGCCTGAGGGTGATTCCCCAACGCCTTAAACGCCTGTGCCTGATAAAGCCTTATGTAGAGTTGCGGCAGAAGGTTGGGGAAAATCGAAGCCAGTACAAGTCCATATTCGCTGACGCCCAGCAGCTTTTGATATTCGCCATGCTCTAAAAGCAATCTGCAGTAAATAATGTAAGCAAATGGCTGAGTCATGATGACAAGCCGCTTGTCGTTTATTTCGCCCGCGCTGATCCACAATGCAATTTCACTGTCTCGCCCCATCATCATGAAGAGAAAACCCTTGACAAGATCCAGCGTATAACGGCCCAAATCATCTACATGCAATCTGGAGCGCTCCTCCAATCCGTGGAGGGCATCTTCCAGCATGGTTTCGTTCCCGCGCAGGATGGCTATACGAGCCAGCAGGAACAGTCCGCACTGGTAAATGCTGTTTTGCGTTTTACTGTCGGCGGTTAACATCGCCTTGTGGCAGAGAATTTCGGCCAGGTCCAATTCTCCCCGCATCAGATGAACTTCCGCCCGCATGATTATTTCCGAACCGCTGCCATGTCCTTTTGTCAGGGCATAGTAAATCGGCATACACGCATCCATCTGCCCAAGCGCATCGTCCAGCTTACCTATTTCCCGCCAGTACATATACATTACCGAGGGTGAGCCGAAAGTCCATGTGCTTTGGAGGTTTATCAGCTTAGCCGGGCCACCGAGCAGTTCCAGCGCCTTGCGGTGTCCAGCGCTCATTGCATCAATGCGGTTATAGCTTAAAAAAGAATACAGCAGTTCCATCTCACCGGAGAGCGCATTCTTTTGCGTCCTGGAAGTATCGCTCTGCTCAATGACCTGTTGAATTTCTTCCCTGAAATCAAGCAGTTTCTGGTTTTCATGAAGGATGAAAAGGGTAAACGCAAGCGGAACCATCGCCGTTGGGTACTTCCGCTTTATTTCAAATGGCGTTTTCTCCATGATGTCCAGTATCATGGGCTTTGTGTAATCGTTTGTCACGTCCGCGATCTCATAACTGGTCAGCGGTAAAGCAAGCAGCCGCTCCCATTCTCCCGAAAGATAGTAAAAACGCAGGGTGTTCACTCGGTCGCCTGCCTGCTCCGCCAGCCCGCCCCCGGCGAGATAGATAGCCTTTTGCACCTCGTTGGGCAACAGCGCAAATTGGTCGGCAAGAAAGTCCTGAAACAGTGAGTGCAGGTAGAAACGACGCGCTTCCCTGTCAAAATGAACGAATACACGCTTTTCCCTTAAAAGCGCCTCCGTCTCCGCAGCGGAAATGCCGGAGAATGCCGTGGCCTGCGACAAAGAGAAGTGTGGAAAGATTGAGATAGCCATCAAAAAATCCCGCTCCATAGCCGGTAAACGATTCCACAAGGCATTATATATTAGGTCTCGCGTTCCGCCTTTTTCGAAGCGCCCGGTTTCAATAAGAGACAGAAGCTGGAGATACAGTACCATAATCCAACCGCCTGTGATTTTTTGTGCCTCTTCAAGCTGCACGGCGGTCAGAGGAATACCGGCCTTGCGATAATAAGCGTCAATGTCCTCCTCGGAAAAGGTCAGTACAGCTTCTTGTATCAGTTGGAAACGAATACTAGGCATTAGATTACTGCGCGTTTCCTTTGACAGAACCTGCGAGGCGACAACAACATGAAGCCTGCGGCCGGTATGTTCCGATAGTGCCAACAAGAATGCCCCTGCATTTGGCAATTCCCATGCAGCAAAATCATCCATTACCAGGTAGGTTTCCTCCGTACAGACAATCCGCCTGAAAATCTTACGGATTTCCGGCAGAGAATCCTCACTGGGTACTCCCGATGCTCTTAGTAGTTCGGCGGCAGTCACATCAAATGTACCGATGCAGGCGCAAAAGGACTTCCACGAGGAATTCATGGATTCTGATACAAAGGTGTGCCAAATTATCCGTGCGGTTTCCGAAACCCGGGTATCAAAAAAATGGCGCAGCGCAGTCGTCTTGCCAAAGCCGGAGGGAGCCTCGACCAGTGTAAGCGGGAATGCCTTGATAGACGCCATGCGCTCCATCAGCCTCTTTGGAAAAAACAGTGTTTCCGGTCTGATTTGTCTGGGTCGTGCCATGCCTGTTCTCCTTCTTTGCATTAGGGATGCGGGTTTTCGTTTAAGAAAGCGGTTTCAAACGAATATTATTATACTGGGAATAAGTTATAAATACAAGAATGATACACCCGGTAACCGAACAGGGTAGTATAACCGTCCTTCACCAAGTCGGGTTTAAGGTGGTATCCGTCAAAAACTGCCTTAACCTATCAGCACAGAAACATATATGAAACAGAGATATAAGCATAATCGAATAAGATTTAGCAACTCAATCATTGAAATATTAATGTGCATTGGACTGGCTAATCGATATAAAGATGAGGGTATTAATGACAAATTTGTTTTTTGGACTGATATCGCTTTATATAATGCTAGTGGTAAATATGAGTTACAGGAACGAATTAAAAAAGCCATAGAAGCAGATGAACAATTTGATATCTCAATAATATATAATGAAATATTTGGAAAACCCAATGATGTTTATCATGATATATTTAAAAATCAAATCATTACTACTTGGCAGCAAAAAAAACTGCCATCTGTACGGCATATGTTTTGCATAATGAATTTTGAGTACATTAAGGATATGGCTTGAAGAATATGGTTGCATATTTTTATGCCGTTATGTTCTCACGAACAGTTAAGAAGTTGAAATGTTCCCACATACCTCGGAAGTGGTTGAACGGTTTCCACAAACGTAAAATAGAAAATCAGCAATCTGACATTAGTTGTCCGGCCATGTTGTGTTTCCGGTTATGTCATGGGCAGAAAGGATATGAGCAGCGCAGCGCACTGCTTGGAAAATTTTATGTTATATTTCACGCCTTACGTTGATATGACCGTGCTACGAACCCAGCACGCAGGTTATGACGAAGTAATTAACCGCAGGCTCATGTACCACGATGCCATCTCCCTGCTGCGGCAGACCGACCATCGTAACGGGATGAATTTCCATAAACGGTATCTCGCTGTGAGTCCCTGCGGCATGTGCGACAGGTCGAAGCGCAGGGCGCTCATGTCAATGCCTCCCCCGGAAAGCCCCTCACCCGGATAGACGTCCAGATAGAGGTTGTCCGTCACACGAAGGTCCCCTGTAAGGGTCAGCGTGAAATCGTTCAGTATGATTTCCTTGTCGCCGTCCAGCACAAGGCCGGTCACGTCTAAGGTCTCGTAGCGGGTCAATGTGACGGAGACGAGGCCCGGCGCGGTGAGGGCTTCCAGCAGCCCGCTCTTGCGGGCGGCGTGATCGCGCCCTCGGAGGTCAGCTTCTCCAACAGCGTAACGCCGCTGTCTTTATGCTTGGCTGAGAGGGTGGCCTCGGAGATGAGAACAAGGTCAGACACATCTGCGCGGAAGCCGTGCCTGTGCCGAATTCGGTGGCGGAGCTGCCCTTTGTCAAGCCCTTCTCGAAGGCGTAACCAACTTCCTCGTTTGCCCATCCCGGTACGTCGGTGAAGGGATGCTTCCAGCTTCCGCCGTTCGCCTCGGCGTCCTTGCCAAGCAGACGAACCAGCATGACCAGCGCCTCGGTTCGGGAGGGTGCGCGGTTGAGGTCGAAGTTTACGCTGCCGTCCGGGTTTGTACCGACGCCCTGAAACAGTCCCTGTGCCTTTAGCCGCCGGGCAGCCTCATTCTCCCGGACAAAATCGCGTTGTCCCGCGTCTCCGTTGTCCGGCTCCAACGCCGGTACACCGTCGGCATGGCCTTTGTGGTCGATGCTGCCGAGAAGCCGCAGCGTGCCGTTTTCGACAAGGATGCTACTGTTTTTCTTTGAGGAAAACGCGCTTGCAACGGTCACCGCAGCGCCGTTCCCGATTCGCAGAGCCGCTTTCTCCTGTATTACCAATTTATAGAAGATCGTGTCAAACAAGACTGTTACCGGTGTGTGATTGCCTTGTGTGTCGGGCTTGATGGTCGCCTTGCCGCCGCTGCCGGCATAAATGTCAGCATCATGACGAAGAATAGAATCGCAGCGCATATTCATGTTTTCTTCATCCTTTATTCACCCTTTCCCATCTGATATACGCCTGATTCTTCCCCCAATTTCGTCCAGAATGACGGGGCACCATTTCTCGGTGAAGATTGTATATCCGTTCTCCGGATAGACCTCGACCAGCGTATGATTCGCGTTAGCACCTAAGCTTAGCGCGATACGCATTTTCCCGGTGCGCTTTGTATCTGAAACAATCACCGTGCCTCGCATACTGTTGGAACTATCGAGCAAAAGCCCTAATGCATCAATGGAATCGTACACCGCGTTTATGACAATACTCTTTTCATACGGAAAGCTCCGGCCCTGTGGTGTCATATAGATCACCTCCGGTATCAGCATATGTGATAATAATCCGATAGCAAAGTCCGGAAAAAGCATAGTCAGATAAAAACAGGGTGCAGTTTTGGTATAGTGCCTTGTCTGTGATAAAAACAGCTTGAAAGCTCATCACCTTGCCGCATGCGCGTCTGCCCCTGCCCATTTGTCGGCATTTTCCGTGATTTGCGGAGGTATTATACGAGAGGGTGCACATCCTCTTTTTTTGATGCCTATAACTCCGAACGGCTTTGAAAACCACATTCGTAACAGATAAATTTCACATAGCGCCTGACCGTGTTTTCGCTGATCATAAGTTCACCGGCGATGGTTTTATAAGGTCTGTCGTTGAAGCGGCAGGGAGGATATCGGAAAAGAAAAGACTCAGCCCGAAAAATAGAAAAAATTTCGACGTCTTATTCGATTATTGTGGAAATAATGACGGATATAACCTATAATGAACTATATAAATGCAAAAGCGAGGCGGATTTTCGCGGTAAAAAATAGCTTT
>JAAYJC010000170.1 GCA_012523085.1 Clostridiales bacterium | reverse complement strand
CAGACGACTGCGGAGAGACGGGAAGCGATTTTGTCAACGGCGAATGTCTATCTTGACGGAACGGCCTTCAACGCGTACGCGTTCAATATCGGCGATAACAATTATATCAAGCTGCGCGATATTGCGGCCGCAATGGATATTTCGGTCGATTATGACGCGGCCACAGGTACGATAATAATCGACACCTCGGCCGGTTACAAAGCCTGAGCCTATACTATTATTATTCATTTCTGTTAAAGAGCAGTGTTATAAAGGAGCGGACGCAGCGCGTCCGCTCCTTGGATTTCGTATCGTTAGGGTTCTTCTTCGTTTGCATCGGCTGCGGGTTTTTCGGAGGGTTCCGCCAAGTCCGCCTGAGCGCTCTCCGGGTTACCGGGCGTATTGCCGTTCACAGCGTTTTTGAGCAATGTCACCGAATTGAGCAGCATGATAACGATCGTGAAGACATAAAAAAGCTTGATCGGAAAAGGCGAGGCGCCGATGACCGCAATCAAGCAGAGGTAAACCGATAAGTTGGTGAAAAACAAGGTTTTCGGAAGAGAGCCGCGATTATAACAAAAGCCGGTGACATAGTATGCCGCTAAGGCCGATGAGCACAGGGCGAGCGCATCATAGACATAGTCCAGCAAAACGGGATTGGCTGCTTTCTGTTTGTATGTCATGATCAGCCAATAGCAGATAAAAATAACAATAACGAAGCAGCAGAGCGGAAGCTCGGCGCCGCATTTTCTTCTGTAATTGTTGATTGATATCGTCAAAAAGGCTATTCCGGATAAAGCGGCAAAGAGCGCCAGAATGCCGTCAGCAATAATGATGTCCATATTCTTCCTGATATAGTCATAATACAGGAAAGCGGCCAAAACCATCATGGCGAACAGGATAAAAGAAATAACGGGAACAAAGAGCGTATTGATTTGAAAAGCTTTTTCAAAACCGGGTTCGGGTTTACAGGAACGAAGCTTCAGCGTGAAGAAGATAATTACCAACGCGGAAAAAACTGAAAGCGCGGCCAAAATATAAGTGACGGGCTCTAAACGGGTAAGACCCGATACGGAGTCGAAGACCGTATCGATTTCCGTTTTACGAACATAACCCGCAACCAATGCAAGCAGAATTGTGCAGGAAGTCAATCCGATGGCTATCTTACGCATTAATGGCTCCATATACCGCGCGGCACAATACCGGACACAGGCAATCCGACATATGACACGGGTACCGCTTTTACCAACGAGCGGCAACGCTGAATTCGTCGATCTTCAAGCTGACAGTCATTTAATCATGTCCGGCCGGTTTTCGCATACATATATTTAAAGGTACTTTTACACAGCAAGTAAAATCCGGCAGGCGCTACGGCCAATTCCTAATAATTATACTATCTTTGTTGTGAAAAGAAAAGCGAAATTCACAAACTTGCTCACGGCTGCGCAGCCGGAGCACGGCGAAACGGAGTAAATTTATGAAAATTATCATATCCGCATCGGTGCTTATGGTCATAGTAGTATTTATTTTACCTTTCTTTACCGTAAAAGGCGGCCTAATGGAGAGAGAATTGATGCCGGCAGCCGAAGAAACGCAGGAACCGACACCGCCCCCCCGGGTGACCCCTGATGCCACACCGTCTCCTTCGGGGCCTCCGCTTTTTTATGGCAGCCAGACCGATAAAACAACACAGGTCCGGCTGCTAACCAAGGGTTCAGTGAAAACACTTACAATGCACAACTATCTGGTGGGCGTTGTCGCGGCGGAGATGCCGGCATCTTTCGAGCCTGAGGCCCTCAAGGCGCAGGCTGT
>JAAYJC010000169.1 GCA_012523085.1 Clostridiales bacterium | reverse complement strand
GTATAATCAAACAGCTGCCCGTGCATATTTGAAAGCTTCTCAATGAGCACATACATTTCTTCCGGCGTGAGCATGGTCAACCTGATGATCGGCGCCAGCATGTCCTTCGTGTCCCCGTCGGCATAGCGCCCCGCCGAAAGCCTTGACCTTAAGGCCTCGTAGCTGAAAACACCCTTGTATTTATCCTCTATGCTCTGAGGCGTGCCGCCCAGCAAAAAGCCGATGTGACTGGCTTTTCCCTGCAGAACATCGTTATACATCGTGAGTATTTTTTCGTAATTGTTTTGTCTTGTTACCGTATGGACGATCTTGAAAATATTCACCAGCTCGTCGATGATGATCAGCATACCCTTGTAGCCGGCATGTACCATGAATACCGCAAAGATTTTCAAAAAATCATACCAGTTATCGTCATTGACGATAAAGTTGATGCCCAGCTCATTTTTGGCCTCCGTTTTTGTCTGGTACTCACCCCGGAACCAGCGGATGACATTTGACTTCATACGGTCGTCCGAGTCGTTATAGGCTCTATAGTAGAGCATAACGGCCTTGGCAAACTCGAAACCGTTAACCATGTCTTCCAGACTGTTGATAACCGAAAATATTTCCCGCTCTACCTGATTATTAAATTCCGCGTCCGCTTCCTGTCCGTCGCGGGACAGCAAAACATTCGTCTGTATATTGGATATCCACTTTTCCAGAATCAGCGGCAGCGCGCCTCCGTCCGGCTTGGTCTTTGTGGACATGTTTTTGATAAATTCTTTGTAGGTTGCAAGACCTTGTCCCTTGTTGCCGACAAAGCGGCGCTCGGGCGACAGGTCGCAGTCCACGACCACAAATCCTTTTTCGGTGGCATAGTTTCGTATTGTCTGCAGTAAAAAGCTCTTTCCGCTTCCGTATTTCCCGACAATAAAACGAAAGGCTGCCCCGCCGTCGGCGATGATGGCGATGTCGTGCAAAAGCGCGTTTATTTCCGCATCCCGCCCGACCGTTATATATTCCAGACCGACTCTCGGCACGACGCCGCCCTTCAATGCATTGATGATGATGTTCGTTATGCGTTTCGGTGGATTTGTATTATTCACATTTCACAGCCTTTCTGAGGTTTTCCAGATAATCATCGAAGATGAGAATTTTATCTGTCAGTTCAAGAATCGTATCGCCGGTTATATCCAGAGCCTTTTGATTAATTTTATCAAGCAGGACTTCCAGCATATAGCCGCTGTTTCTTGCAAAATCGTGCATACTTTTTACCGAAGCACCCTTTAGAATATCGGTAAGCGCCGCCAACTCATCGGGTAAAAGCGAGCTTGCGAACATATCCCAAACGCTTGTCCCGCCGGGATTTAACACGAAAGAGCGCTCCTGTTTAATATCGGGCCGGGATTCATTTATGGCCTCCGCGTCAGCCGGCGGTAAATGAAGACGCTCAGCCTGAGCGGGCTGCGCATCGGAAACATCATCGTCAATTCCGCCATCTGCAATGACAATAAGCTTCTCCTGCGTAATCAACGCGTTTTCTCTGATTTTCTCCAAATTGACTTGATTAACCGTGACCACCGTTTTCTTTGAGTTTATATAAAACTCTTTCACGGCCAGATCAATCTCAGAAAGAAACCCCTTACTGCCGGTACCGGGTAAAAGCTTATCCAGAAGCCG
>JAAYJC010000022.1 GCA_012523085.1 Clostridiales bacterium | reverse complement strand
CCTTTTTTTCGGTGTTTTGCCGCCACCGGAGCTATTCAAACAGACCGTAAACTTGGTTTACTTTCCAAACGCAGGTTATGCCGTTGCCGGGATATCAATCTCCAGTGTGTTTCTTACTGTGGAAATGACCTGCTCTACAAAATTATATAGTTATACATTGCAAAACAACTCGTGTATTCTCACCGGACTCTTTTGATTGTTCATACTGAGCCATATGGACTGCTGCACCCGTCAGATCTCTGCGTATGCACAGCGAAATCCGATGTCCTGCGCAATCCAGCCGCGTTCTTCCCGCATATACAGTTCCCACATACTTGCCGTCTTGCCGTCAAACCATGACCCGCCTTTGCATAACATACGCTCTCCGTAATTTCGTAGAAAAAAGACCGGCTCGCGCTGCATGTTCTCCACTGGATATATACCCAACTGTTTAAGCCTCATGTTCGGCTTTGCGATGTCCGTATGCGTCATTTCAGCAAACGGGAACACCGTATACGCCCGGTGTGTCAAGTCCGGACTTGACCCCGTATAAAGCGGTTTTGTGATCTCCGTCGAAAGACAGCCAACGCTTCCGATATTGACAAAATCCTCGTTTTCCCGCCCCAAAATAAGGCTGTCAATTTTGTAGGTACCCGGGGTACCGGGAAGCGCAAAAGAACCGTCCGCTAAAATCGCACGCCAGTATGTGCTGTCAGGCCCCTCGTCCACATTCAGCGCACTGTTGTTGTCCGGAATAACCTGAATCTCTCCGTTCATCAGGCGCAATCCTGAAAGCGTGTCCCATAAATTGCCGATCAGGTCAAATATCCCGAACGGCGTACCGTCGTGCGACCATGTGTCGGGCCCGGTGCCTGTGAGCGTAGGCCACATGTGCATGTCGAAATGCGCACCTTTAAACCACCCCATATACCGGCGAACGCCATGTTCATGCCTGTGAAAAAAGTCACTGCCCGAATTGCTGTTTCCATGCGGAAAATGATTGTTTTTTCGGCACCAGAAAGCAAGAGCCATGTATTCGGCATTGCTCATCAGATGCCAGCCTTTACCTTTGCGCGCACAAGCGGCTTTCATCTCATCGCGTGTGTACATACTTGCCGGGTTGCGGCCCGGCAGGGAGTACCCGCGCCCATGTTCAATCACATTGAGATATTTGCTGATATAAATGGATTCATGTACCTTTCCGTCGATAACAAACGCTGAGCAGGGTTCCTCCGGTGCACCTTCGAGCACGTCCGACCAGAGGAACATCGGAATGCGCACCATGACCGAGGGCAGACCAAGATCATCAAAAAGCAACGTGTTTTTTCCACCGCTTGCCGCCTCAAGTGCAAATTTTTCGGCACTGAAGCGTGCAGGGTCACTTGGGGGAGGATCGGGAACCGGAGTATAGTCCGGTTTCGGTCGTTTTGCGAACACACGAAATCCCATGTCGTCAATATACTCGGTTTCATAATGCTCATAGGCATCAACCGGAAAAATAGCAGGCTGCGGATGTGTTGCCATGACAGTTTGCCTCCTTCGATTCATGTTTTTTACGCTAAGCTTAAAATGAGTTTCAAGGATCTTGGCAGAGCTCAGGTTTTATTATAAGAAAAGCGATAAGCGGCTGCAAGCAATCCTTTATTATTGAAAAAATTCTGCGAGTTTGCGGTTGATTGTTTTACTATGAAAAAAGCGTCCTGAATACTTGCTCTTGTTTTTCACAAAATAATGTGATAATCTAACTCTGCTTCGGGTAAAACCAAATGCATATTTGTGCTTGTTTGCGCCTTTGGTTTTGCTCTCATGGCGAAGTGTATCGATTCATAATACGGACCGTATAAGGAGCGGGCTGCCCGTTATTGACCACTTACAAACGATAGGATGATGCCGTTACGAGAATTGGTCTGGGTCTTATTATAACTTTAGTCTGTGCGTCTATATTTGTCAACGGCTGGACGGACTCGCCGAACACAATAGCAACCGTGATTTCCACAAGGGTTCTCCGCCCGAAAACAGCGATAGCACTAGGCGCGTTTTTCAATTTACTGGGTGTTATTTTCATGGGAACCGCAGTCGCTGCCACCACGGCTAGCGTAGTGGATATCGGGACAGGCTCAGAGGCGCTTATCACATTGGGAGCGTCTCAGCTTTCCATCGTCATATGGGCCGTATCGGCCTGGAAATACGGTATCCCCACAAGCGAAAGCCATGCGCTAATCGCCGGTCTTATGGGTGCGGGCATATCGCTCAACGGTATCGGCGCCTTTAACTGGGATTCGGTGCAAAAGGTGCTTTACGGGCTCCTCATTTCTACTTTTGCAGGTTTTTTCCTGGGCTTTCTTGCGACGAAAGCGGTTGAAGCGATGTGCAAGAATATAAACCGGCGTAAAACCGAGACATTTTTCTCCGTGGGTCAGATTATCAGCGCGTCTCTGATGGCATTTAGCCATGGGGCGCAGGATGGCCAAAAGTTCATGGGTGTCTTTTATCTGGCACTGGTTGTTGGCGGTATATATCAAACCGGCGTAGGCGGAGCAATGGATATCCCGTTATGGATCATGCTCTTATGCTCTTTAATCATGGCAGCCGGGACTTCCGTCGGCGGTTACAGGATCATCAAATCCATGGGTATGGATATGGTGAAGCTGGAAAAATATCAAGGCTTTGCCGCCGAGGTCGTGGCTTCAGGCAGCATGCTTGCGGCAACTGCATTCGGTATACCGTTGAGCACCACAAATACGAAGGCCACCGCGATGATGGGCGCAGGCGCATCAAAAGGGGTAGGATCGGTCAACTGGGGCATTGCAAAAGACATGATCCTCGCCTGGGTGCTGACTTTTCCCGCCTGTCTTATCCTGGGATTTACGTTTGCAAAGCTGTTCAGATTTATTTTCTCTTTGTTTTCATAGATAACAGATCCGGAATCATGCTATGCATAGGCGACAACCCGGATGGAAAGGATAGCGGTTATGGGAAAGATCAGCAGAAAAAGTGTAGATTATTTTAAAATGTTTGAAAAGGGAATGCAGATAGCGCTCAAAGCTGCCCGAACGCTTCAGGCCTCTTTTGCCGACGGTATAATAAACGAATCGGAGTTAAAGACGATCAAGGAAGTCGAGCATGAGGGTGATCTGCATGTCCATCAATGCCTGAAGACAATAGATGTAGCATTTATTACCCCGATCGACAGAACCGACATTGTGGAAATCATCAAGGCAATCGAATGCCTTACGGACAGCATTGATTATATAGCGACCCATATCCATATCCTGCAGATAACCGAAGCCAATGAATATTTGATGCGTTTTGTGAATTCCGTCGTCTCGTCATGCGAGATATTAAATGAGCTGATGACGGCGCTGAAGCAGTTTAAGAAAAACCAGAAAAAAATCAACGAGTGCATTATCGAAGTCAATAGAATTGAAGAGGAAGGGGACCGTACCTACGCGGAGAGCATGCTCCATTTGTTTCAGAATGAAAAAGACGCGATAAAAATCATCAAACAAAAGGAGCTTTATCAGCTACTGGAAAACTCAATCGACTTCTGCGAGGACATTGCTGACCTGGTGGAGAAGGTAATGGTTGCCAAGACCTGAGTAAATTCCGCAATACTGCCGGCTTGAATGAAACATCAGGCCGGCAGTATTGCGAAAAAATGCTGCACCGGATATATCAAAATAAAAAAGTAAAATTGGAGCGAAATTGGGAAATTGGTTAAGCAGGGTCTTGAGTTTCCGCAAAACAAAAGGCAAGGCAAGCGACAAGGCATAACAGGAAAGGAAAACACGAAAAAACTGAAGAAAAAGGGCATAAAAGCAAGGAAATCCCGTCCATTATGTGGTAGAATT
>JAAYJC010000168.1 GCA_012523085.1 Clostridiales bacterium | reverse complement strand
TCCAATTTTTCCGGCAGGCCCGGACTCGCATGAGCCCTGACCGAAAACAGGTTCATTGCCAACAGCAATGACAAGGTAAAAAATAATAATCTGCGTTTCATGAATACTCCATCTCCGCCCGACAACGGGCGGCGCCGCTTTATCGGCAGCGGTGTACCGAGATACGATGTCTTTTGTTCTTTCCGATCACCCCTAAATGTTTGTGATTTATTTTACTAAAATTAATCACAATTGTCAAACAAAAGGTTACAATCCGGGGCATTTCAGGCGCTATATTGTAATCTTTTGTCATTTTTCGACCAGTTTATTATTTATTTGACATATTGTTACTTCTCATGCGCGCTGTAAATCACTAAAAGGGGCAGGTATGCTTCATTTCAGGTTTTAACATTTTCGGTGATTGACGAATGGGTATACCTGATGTATTGTTAAACTTTGAAAGGAATGATCGGAATGTCCGCAAGCCTCCGTCTTGTCAAGCCCGAACCTGCCGATGAACAGGAATTTCAAGCGATGATGCGCGAATGGGCGCACAATGACAAAAGAGGAATGATCACCGTCTTGAAAGGATTCCGGGGAGATTTTCATCTGTTTTTGAAAAGTCTTGAGGATCACTCCGCAGGCATCGGACTGCCCGAAGGCCATGTCCCTTCGACGACCTATGTGCTTAAAGATGACAGCGGTCGCCTTTACGGCATCGTTTCCTTCCGCCACCGCCTTACCGATATGCTGCGGCTATTCGGCGGGCATATCGGATATGGCATCAGGCCGTCAGAAAGGCGTAAGGGTTTCGGAACGAAGCAGCTTCGGCTGGCGCTTTTGAAAGTGATTGAGTTTGGCCTCACAAAAGTACTGCTCACTTGTGATGCGGACAATCCGGCATCTGCAGGTGTTATCGAAAACAACGGCGGTGTCCTTCAATGGGAAGGTTTTTATCCCCCTGCCGGCAGAAGCATCAGACGTTATATGATAACCTTGGCAGAAAATAATAAGGAGGAATTATCATGATTTGCGTGCGCTGCGGGAGCGGGAATGTGCATCTTCAAGCCGTTACGACTGTGAAGTCCCGCCATCGGGGCTGCTTTGGCTGGCTGTTATGGATTTTGCTTGCCGTTATAACGATTGGCTTGATTCTGATCATTCCGCTTATAACCAACACAAAAGTTAAATCCAAAACCCACACGGAAGCAATCTGCCAGAATTGCGGCTATCGCTGGCGGGTTTCGTGATCTGTCGGGTAAAATCATAAAAATAATAAAAGCTATTCCTTTTTACAGATTAATATAGTATAATTGCCGTAACAGTAAAGCTTATATCAAAAAAGGAGGCTTATATGAAAAACGACAGAATGTTCATGAGATGCGAAATATGTGGGAATATCGTCGGTGTCATCGAGGATAACAGCGTAACACCGGAATGCTGCGGACAGAACATGACGCTGCTTACCCCCAACACAGTCGATGCCGCTCAGGAAAAACACGTTCCGGTCGGCGTTATTAACGGGAACAAGCTCAGCGTTCAGGTAGGCTCGACGCTTCATCCGATGATAAAGGAGCACCATATCGCTTGGATTGCGATTGCCCAGGGCCGTCGTACGCAGCGCGTTCAGCTCGACCCGACCGGTAGTCCCACGGCTGATTTCTATGTTGACGATTCCGAGCCGATTACAATGTATGAGTATTGCAATCTCCATGGCCTTTGGGCAGCTGATATGTAAAACGGATCTTCTTAAAATATAAATTATACTGTTCTCCATTAAAATATGAAGAACAGTATAATTTAAAAGGGGCTGTAACAAAGCAGTCCTAGAAAACCCAAAAGCCTCGTTCATCTGGAAAAAGATGGGCGAGGCTTTTGGGATAATAAATAAACAATGCTAAATATGAAAAAAAGCAAGAGATATTAC
>JAAYJC010000250.1 GCA_012523085.1 Clostridiales bacterium | reverse complement strand
GTGCTGCAGGAATTAAATTCAGCAGGATATTGATGACAACCGATACCTTTGACCTGATGTGTACTGCAACCGGCTTCACGAAGTATTTTGCAAATACACAGCTAAGCTCTGTCACCACAGCACTCACCCTGGAAAATATCAACCAGGTGCTGACAGCTTACCGTATACCTCCGATAACACTTATTGACACTTATGTTGGTATCGAGGACAAGGCAGGTGACATAACACAGGTTAATCCCTGGTCAGCGACTCACATACTGTTTGTCCCTGACGTAACTGTCGGGCAGATGTATAACGGGCCGATAGCCGAGCAGCTTGAAAAGCCGGATGGAGTTCTCCTCTCAACAAGAGGTAACGTCTCACTCTCAATACGAAGAGAATACAACCCCGTCAGTGTACTGACCAAAGGTGAATGTAATGCATTCCCATCATGGCCAACCGTTGACAGGTGTTTCAACCTCTATACAGCCAGTGCTAGCACATGGGCTTAATAGATTCCTCTCATCTCTTTAATTAGAAAGGGCCGTCTTAGCCGGCGGCCTTTTTTTTAAAACATTTGTGTGATGACATACCTCGAAGCACTGAAAGCAAAACTCAACTACCCACTAACGGATAACGCCTTTACTTTGGCACTAACTGATAGGGGGATTACAGCATCAGCAGACTACTCAGCTGGCAGCAGTTTTCAATTGGCTTATGCCGACACCATAATGACGCTTTTAACATCTCCTAACATACGCGAAGGAGGGTACTCAATATCGCTCAGCGAGAAAGAGTCCCTGAAGAAACTCGCGCAAGGGGTATATGAAGCCTATGGAGAAGCCGGGCCAATACCGAAACCCACTGCTAAATTTGTTCAACGCTGGTAGCTATGGAACAGTACCCAGATAGTATTGCAATTACCGTTCACGCCTCTGCCTCCCTTAGCAGCGGTGTATGGACGGCAGGGGCGACAGCCGGATATACCTTCGATTGCCGGGCAGAAGTGAACGGCACGGGAAGAAAGATACCGGGCGACGATGGGGTGCTGATTGATTATGTTTTCGATGTTTATATGCCACAAACAACAACGATAATACCCAGAGATAGCGATTATGTTCTCACCTCACTGCTCAACGGCATAGTAGAGGGCAAAGTGAAACGATCATCCAACGGACAACTAAACTCAAGGCTATGGCTCTAAAAAGCAATTATAACTCTGCCAGTTTCGGACGCGACATACAGCGCCAGGCAGATAGCATACATGAGCGCATCCTTCAGACATTTATCCGTGCAGGAGAAGAGTTCGTCAAGCAGGCCCGCGAACAGATGCAGGAACACGCAATGGGGACATATAAGGACATAACAGCTAATCTGAGAAACTCCATCGGTTATTACATCTTTCAGGACGGAAAGGTTGTCTTTCAAAACCCGGCTAGCAGCGATTATGCCGGACCGGAGTCAGAAGGGCGACTATCGAACAGCGAGATTGAAAGTGCTAACACGGAGGCGATCAGGGATATTGTCAACCCTCGAGGGTTTCAGTTAACAGCAGTGGCAGGAATGAACTACGCTTCATACGTCGAATCAAAAGGGTACAATGTTATATCATACCAAGTTGACGTGATGGTTGTAAACCTGATGATCGACCTGGAGTACCTCAATGTATTAGACAAAGGATCCGCAGCCAGATATGAAGAATCGATAATACCGCAGTGATGACAGCTTTTAAATCGACAGACGAAGTAATGAAGATTGTTGAAGGACTACTGGGAAGCATATCCCAGCCGAAATACCT
>JAAYJC010000167.1 GCA_012523085.1 Clostridiales bacterium | reverse complement strand
TGGTTTTAAAAGCCGGGGATGGATTAGGGAAAACGAAGGTGCCGAAGCGGTGATGAAAAAGGCCCTGTTGTGTAAAGGTTGCCGGAATATAACGGATGATTGCTTTTTTAAGTCTAGCTGCGATGGCGGAAACTGCAATATTCCTATATGCTGTACAGAAAAGATGAAAAATTATGCGTCTTGATGTTTAAACCGGAACGATATATTATTTTTATTGATAGTCGAGCATTACGCGTATGTTTTAATTTAATAAAAAGCCGGTTCCGTGCCTCATACCAGAGAGAAAGGCGGTCATCAATGGCTACTTGGGTTACACATTTAATGATAGCCGACGGCGTAATGAAACGGTGCCGGAACCTCGATAGGCGTGGGTTTTGTGTCGGAAATATCGCCCCGGATTGTAATGTTGAGAATGAGGACTGGACGCACTTCACTCCGCCGCGAGAGATTACGCATTGGATGAGCGGGAAAAGAAAAGTTGTCTCTGACAGCGATTCTTTTTGTAAAGAATACATACTTAAGCCTAAAAATGAAATCAAGCTGCATGAACAGTACTCTTTTTTGCTGGGATATTATGTACACCTCATTACCGATGCGGCATATCAAGGGTATATACGCGATGATAAAAGAGTAAAAGATATCTGGAGAAGAATAGATGCGGATGAAAACCTGCGCGTACGCGCAATGGGATATCCAAAGGATTGGGAATCAATAAAAAAACTGATACCCAAAAATGAACGCCTGCATGAAACTTACTCTATGGAGGCAGAGTACCTGCAAGATAACCCTACTTCAGGGTATTTGACAGAAATCCTGCCTTTAAAAGCGTTCCCGGATTATATTGATTATTTACCACATGGGTGTATCGTGCGGAAAATTGGTGTCATGGGATATTTGCCGAAATTGGATGAAAGTCTTACCAACCCCATTGCAATGTCAAAAGACGAATTCATTTCTTTTATAGATAATACAACTTTGCTTGCGGCGAGAAAGCTAAGAGAACAAAACTTAATTTGACAAACGCTTATTTGCCAATAAACCGGATAAGACAGGGGACGGCAGTCTTGGAAAATGATCGGAAAATAGCAAAAAATACTTCACGCACGGAAGAAATCGATTTGGCCGCCATTTGTACGCGCGATGTTTGCATCGCGTTTGATGCTTGTATCGCAGGCCATTGATTTTTCCTGACTATTTGAGCTGCCGATTCGCAGCAGAATGGAGTTTATATGAATAAAAATGCCGGGATCAGAAATGAAGAAGAAAAAGATTATGAAAGAGTAGAAGAAATCACAAGAAAAGCCTTTTGGAATCTATACATTCCGGGGTGCACCGAACATTATATGGTTCATATTATGCGATCCCACAAGGATTTTTTGCCGGAGCTGGATTTTGTGATTGAAGCGGATAATCAGATCATCGGGAATATCATGTATACTAAAGCAAAGCTGGTTGATGAGTCCGGGGAAGAAAAAGAAATCCTTACATTCGGTCCGGTTTGTATTATGCCGGAATATCAAAGAATGGGTTACGGGAAAATGCTTATGGCGCATTCTTTTGAAAAAGCGGCTGCGCTGAACTATGATGTGATTGTGATATTCGGAAACCCGAAAAATTATGTAAGCCGCGGCTTTAAGAGCTGTAAAAAGTACAATATCTGTCTTGAAAATGGCGTATTTCCGTCAGCAATGATGGTAAAGGAACTGAAACCAAACGCCTTGGACGGAAGAAAATGGGTCTACTATGACAGCCCCGTAATGAAGATAGACGAACAGGAAGCCGAGCGCTTTGACGAGCGGCTGGAAAAAATGGAGAAAGCATTCCAGCCAAGTCAGGAAGAGTTCTATATTCACAGCCATTCCGTTATACAGTAATTTCTTATGGTATTATGATTCGTTTTGCCGAAATTATTTCATTTCTTTCCGGAATCGGAAAATGCCGCAATAATCATTCGTAAAATGGCAGATGACGATGCTTTAGCTGGAACAACCGGCAAAGAAAACTTATATCCCTATCTCTTTTCTCGTTTAAAAAGCAGGTGTAGAAGTATACGTTTATTTAAGATTGATTTATTCCCGCTAAACCCGGTATCAATAAGGTTTTTTAGCGTGAAGATGCTTCATGTTGCTGTTTTTGCTGCCACTTCGCGACACAATGGAGGTTAGCGTGTGAAAAAATATGATACCTTTCTAATAGATGCTGACGGAACCTTGTTTGATTATGATATGGCTGAAGAAAACGCCTTGAAATGCATGTTTCGAAAATATCAGCTATCCTATAATGAAAATGTACGAACGCTATATAGAAAAATCAACCGGGATGTTTGGGATTCCTTTGAAAAAGGACAAACACCGAAAAGCGAAATGCAGGTTCTGAGATTTAAACGATTATTCGGTGCTTTAGAAATCAAAGGTGACCCGTATATATTTAATGTAGAGTATCTCGTCGAATTGGGTAAAGGCTCTTTCTTAATTGATGGGGCTTTCGAGTTATGTAAAACCATAAGCGACAGCCATTGCAGAGCATATATTGTCACAAACGGCATTTCCACTACGCAAAAAGCAAGACTGGAAAACGCTATAATCAAGCCATACATATCCAAACTCTTTGTGTCGGAAGATATTGGATTTCAAAAACTAAATACCTTATACTTCGAATATGTGTTTTCCCATATTCCATGTACCGACAAAAGCAAAATGATCATAATCGGTGACTCGTTATCAGCCGACATTGCGGGCGGGATTCATGCAGGGATCGACACCTGTTGGTTTAATAAATGCGATACGGAAAACCATTCGGGCTTTATACCGACATATGAAATCAAAAAGCTCTTGGAGATATGTGATCTTATCGGCTGAAATAATAAAAAATAGTCCTTGCCTTCTCTCCGGGGGTATCCGCAGAATCTCTGTAGGCGCTCTCGCAAATGAAGGCGCCGGTTCGGTGGAAATCGATACGACAACCGGCTATACGGAGCAAATACCCATTAAGACCAATCGTGAGGCTGTTTTTGATAAAACAACCTCACGATTTTCATTGCGTTTTACCCTGTGGCGCTTGTTTTTAACTTTCTCTAATGTCCTTCAAAAACGGCCTGCCGGTGAAGAAAATCCATGCGCCGCCGCAGAGAATACCGATTGCGATATTGAGCGCACCGATGACCAAAACGAGATTTCCCAGCTGCAAGGACGAAACGACCATCCCGGCGCTGCCTGCAATGGAGCTGACAGCGTTGATGAGCGCGGAAGCCGAACCTGTGTCGCCCTCATGCTGCGATAACAGCAGATACTTGCTGGGCGGCGCAACAAAACTGGCCATCACAGTCGCCGGAAGCAGCGCAGCGGCGAAGATATAGGGATTTAAGTTGCCGAATATGCTGACCAGAATACCGGAGATCACGGTTACGACGAAGCTCATTGTGATCAGCGCAAATCGGGAAAACCGCCCGGACAGTCCCACGTACAGCAGCGGTCCCAACACTGTGGAAGCGGCATTAAAAGCGAAAAAATAACTGTAGGCCTGTTCGGACAGATTGAATGTGTTTTGATAGATATAGGAAGACGAGGCCACAAAAGCCATAAAGGTGATGCCGGATAACGAGAATATGATCAACAATACCGTAAACCGCTTGTTTTTTAGTACGACGAACAGCCGGCTGATCGTGTGAAAAACGCCTCCGCTTTCCTTTTGCTTGAGCGTCTCGGTGAACAAAACGGAAAAGACGATTACGATAATACCCAGAACAAGCTCCGCATAGAATGTCCCGCGCCAATCCGTCAGTTTCAAGATCAGCGCGCCCAGCATCGGTGCGACGACCGGACAGATAACCGAGATGGTTTGAAGCAGCGCAAGCCTGCGCTCCAGCCCCTTGCCCGTATACACATCCTTGATGATCGCCATAGCCGTTGCTGTGGCCGCACCCGCGCCGATAGCCTGCAAAATGCGGGCAACAATAAGCATATATACGGTGGAGGAAACGGCGCATAAAAAGCTGGCCACCGAGTAACCAATCAGCCCAATGAGCAAAATAGGCCTGCGTCCTTGCTTGTCAGACAGCGGACCCCAGACCAGCATAGATACGCTGAAAAACACGAAAAATAAAATGATTGTGAGGTTTGTGAGTACCGGCGTGACATTAAAATACGCCGTCATGGTCGGAAGCGCCGGAAGATAGAGGTCAGTGGACAGCGGCACAAAGGCGCTGAGCAGCACAAGAAAGACCATGAGCCCGGCATTGCCGAGTACCTTTTGTCCCGATAAGCTTTTATCTTTTTGCTGATTCATCTTACATCTCCGTATTATGTGGATTTTCATGCCGATGGGCTACCTTGGTAACGGCGCGGCAGAACCCGGCCGTCGGGCCATCGGGATACCTTAGGGCATACGCTTCGAGCAGCAAAATGCTCTTTTCTCTGCACACGCCGTTCGTAATAATGGGAAGCTCATAGGAAACGATCTCTGTGACATCATGTGTCTTCATATACTCGCGGACAAAAGAAACGGCTCCGTCGATTTCGGATTCCAGTGCGTAGACGATTTCACCCGCGTAAAAACTCAGAGCAGCCCCCATGCACATCAGGCAGGGCTCCAGCGTCGTGTACAGCTGCATACGTTTTCGGTCTGAAACCGGATAACCTTTCTTATCCGCATGGGCCAATACGTTCATTTCCGCATGGGATAAGAACTCCATTCTCGTCTCGCCGCAGGACCCGCAGCCGTAAATCAGCTCGTCGTCCAGAAACAGCGTCGCGCCGATCGGGCATTCTCCGTTTAACAAAGATTCCGAGGCATAGCTCAGCGCAATTGCCATCTTTTCATTCTTTGTCATCATCCCGCCTCCTTTACACTACCCTACATCCTCAATCGAGATGTTTTCCACCTGATGCATTTGGGTTAACGGATAAACAGACAACTGCCCCAGTTCATCATTGTATGTACAATCACCGGGGCGATGATCGAATTGTACTTTCTAAACAGCCAGGTGAACAACAAATGATAAAGAAACAGCAGTCCGAACCAAAACACGTTGTCTGATATGAATGTGATCAAATCCATATCCCGCGCGCCCAATTGATACGGGAAATGCATGAGCACAAACATAACACCGGTCACCACCGTGGATAAGACATTGTTTTTTATTAAACCAAACATACGGGACTGGATATATCCCCGAAAAACAAGCTCCTCCATGAATGCGATGATAATTAAATAATAGAAAAAATTGCCGGTAACTGTTTCTGCGGGCGCAAAAACCCGGCCGTTTACCAGTCCCTGAAGAATGGAAAACAGTAAAATCAATAATCCGGGAACCGGTCCCAGAAAAAAAGATTTCCCTGCATTTTTTCTCTTCAGGCCGAGGCTCCCGATGCCCTGCCGGCGCAGCAGCGCAAGCATCACGCACAGGGCGATAAAAAACAGATTAACCGGGATACCCGCGTCAAATGGCAGATCCCGAAGCTGCCCTGACAGAGAATAATTGTTTTCTCACGTAACCTTCCTTTCTTTTTTACCTTGTTTCGTATTATAGCATACCTGCCCGGTTATTACCCAAGTTAATTGCGTACATTTGAATATTTCACGCATGATGCCGAAACGATAAACGCATGGTGTTTGTAATATTATGCATTTTGACAGGGAATGAGCTTGACTGAGCATAAAGTTGAATATATTATGGGATATAGATAGCTGGGAATACAAAATTCAGGAGGTCATTCATGGAAAACATTATGGGAAAAACCGCATTCATCACGGGCGGAGCAAGCGGTATCGGTTTGGGCATCGCAAAAGCCTGCGCGAAGGCGGGCATGAATATCGTGATCGCAGATATGCGGCAGAAGGCAATTGATGAGGCGCTTCCCCTATTTGAGGAAAACGGCTGGCCTGCACTTGGTATTCAACTGGATGTTACCGACCGCGAAGGTTTTGCCAAGGCTGCCGACGAAGCAGAAGCCAGGTTCGGCAAGATTCATGTCCTTGTCAACAACGCCGGCATCGGCGTTCCGGAAGGTCCTGTCTGGACAGACGCTTATCAGGATGTGGATCTGATGATTGACGTTAACTTCAAAGGCGTTTTAAACGGCATCATGACCATCGTACCGCGTATACTGAAACACGGCGAGGGCGGCCACGTCGTCTCCACCGCTTCCAAGGCGGGCGTGATTCCGGTACCCGGCTTCACGCTGTATAACTCCACAAAACGCGCTGTCATCGCAATTATGGAAACCCTCGCCAGCGATCTTGCCGACAAAAACATCGGCTCAAGCGTTTTCTGTCCCGGGCCGTTCCAGACCAATCTGGGTATGTCGTCCGGTGAGGTCCGTTCAAAGCATCTGGGCGTGGATATGCCCGCTCCCCCGCCCCCGCGGAAAGACGACGGAAAGAGACCGGAGAGGCCGCAGGTCGATTTCAGTAAAATTGTCAGGGATGCCGACGAAGCGGGCGAGCGCGTACTGCGCGGGATTTTGCGCAATGACCTGTATATCTTCTCGCACGCCGAATTCAAAAAGGGCGTCGAAGCCCGAATGAACGCTATGTCCCGCGCGTTCCCGGACGAACCGGTCAATGAAGATTTCAATAAGGTATTCGGCATGCTGACCAACAACCCGATCTTTGATAAGCAAACACAGGTACCCGGATACGAAAAATAATGCTATTTTGCATTTTTAACGGAGAATAGTATCATTTCAAAACAGTGCCGCCGAACGCTTAAGCTGCGTTCGGCGGCGTTTGCATATTCAGCGAAAAGATTGCACGATTCAATATACCTTGATACCCTGTTTTCATGTAATGCGCTCTAACGCTTTTTCCAGGCATAAGATTCCCTTTTCATAACAGTCCGCGGCTTCCCTTAAGATTGGTGCAAGCTTTTTGCTTCTTTCCTCGTCGACGCCCCATGGCGATATCCAGGAAATATACGGATATGCAAGATCGAGCTGCTCTGATTCCCGTTCAAACCAGCCGGAGGCCTTTATCAGATCGTCTCCGGCTTTATTGTACCTGGGTGCAATTTCCCGTAAATACCCGACGGCGGCCTTTCGCGCGGAGGAATAGACCTGATAACAATAAGCATCCGCCGTGTCTCTTTCCCTTCCCTCGTGTGCGTAATCCGCAGCCCATTTTTCATAAAACTGGACGCCTTCCAAATACGCATTCGGGTCATTGACGGTTCTTGCGTGTCTGACCGCTTCCCGCAATGATTCGATTTCAGCTTTTTTTTGATCAAACGCGTGCTTTTTGTCACCGATTAAAATCGCCCCGAAAGGGAATTCGGCGAGCGCAGCACGGTTCCAAGCTTCTCTTGCATATTCGTCCGCGCTAATGTACGAACCTCTGCCGATGAACTGCTTCTGGTCATTGTCATACCCGCAAACCACGTCCCATTCCAAATTCGTAAATGCGCTCCAGACAAGCGCGGGATTTCCCAGATCGATCTGATGTTTGACAGCCTCGATCATCGCGTCCGAAACGTCCATACCGTTTTCGTCAACGCAGGGGTATTCCAAAGCCTCATACCCCAGGCTGCGGATAAAATCGGAGGTCCACATGGTATAAAGGCAAGTCGGCCTGCTTGGGCAGCCTCCGGCAATTTTAAATGCGGCGCCTGATATACCCTGAATGTAATCAGGTGAAAAGGTCTCTCCCATATGGGTCAGAACAATGCGGACACCTTCAAATAACGGCTCGCAGACGCGGTATTTGTCTACGTTTTGAATGATCATTTCTACATCCCCTTTTACATATGAAATCGAAAGCCGGAAGAAAATGCGGTAATGAATTTTTAGTTTTTCGACTGCCTTGCCTGTGCGGGCAAAATGCCATACAGCCGTTTAAAGGCGACAGAAAAAGCATCCTGCGAATTATAACCGTATTTCATAGCGATGTCGATGACGTTAAGATTCGTGTTCTTAAGGTCCAGTGCCGCGCAGGACAGCTTTCTCCTGCGTATGTATTCCGTCAATGTAATGCCGACTGCAAGCATGAAAAAAACGCTGAAAAACCGATATCGGACAAGCTGCGATACGACTGATTTCCTCGTTGCTGATCTCTCCGTCCAGATTCCGGTCAGTTCAGGTAAACGGTAAATCCAAGAAATCGAAAATGTCCGGTCTCCGCTGGCGTATATTTCATTTGTATTAAAAACACTTTGAGGATTTCGCGGTCAAATCCGGATCTTTAACAATGACCGTAATATGGCTGATTCCCGAAATCATAAGCGAAACGCCTTTTATGGAATGTAAATCCCTTGTATTATATAGGTCTTGGGTTTAATTGTAAACATAAACAAAAAGTACCGCAAGGCGTACCGGTTTTCTATGAGCGCTTTTAGTGCATACATGAACTGAAAACGAATTGCACTTTCATAACACGCATGTTATGATCATAACACGCATGTTTTGATTACCGTATCGAATTGGCGCCGGGCACGGTTCCGGTTCTTTATACTTATTTCTGCCGTTATGGTGGAAATTTTTATTAAGGCCGCATCAAAGGGGAGTTAGTATGTTTAAAAAAAGAACTTCTGTAGATATGCTCCATGGCCCGGTCATGAAGCAGCTTTTCCTGTTCTCGGTTCCGCTGATACTGACCAACTGGCTTCAGATGCTGTTTAGCTCCGCGGACAGCATGATTGTCGGCAAATGGGCCGGAAGCGCTGCACTGGCCGCTGTGGGTGCGTCCTTTCCTTTTGTCATGACGGTCATAATGCTGTTTGCCGGCATGGCTGCCGGGGTCAGCGTGTGTGCCGCCAACGATTACGGAGCGGGTGATGAAAGAGGGCTTGAAGACACGCTTCACACTTCGCTTTTGCTCTCTTTTTTAATCGGCATTTTCGTATTATTTCTCGGCAGGTTTTTGGCGCGCCCTCTGATGAATCTGCTGTCAACCCCGGATGATGTGATCGACAACTCCGTTCTTTACATAAAAATCTACTTTTTGTGCATGCCCGCTCAGCTCGTCTATTCGTTCGGCTCCGCCGTTATCCGGGCAACGGGCAACTCCCGGCATCCGCTGATCTTTTTGGCTATATCGGGCTTTTTAAACCTCCTGCTCAATATGCTGTTTGTTATTGCTTTTCACTGGGATGTAACCGGTGTTGCCGCCGCTACGGTTATTACACAATACTTGTCCGCTGTTCTTGTGATTCAATTTCTGATTCGCCAAAAAAGCCCGTGCACGCTTCATCTGAAAAAGCTGGTGCTGAAAAAGGAAAAACTGCAAAAAATCATCCGAATCGGCCTTCCGGCGGGCTTACAGTCGGCGATTCTCGCTTCTTCGGACATGCCGCTCCAGTTTGCCGTTAATTCTCTGGGTTCTCTCGCCGTTTCAGGTAATGCTGCCGCTTTGAACATCGATGGGGCCGTCTTCACTACAATAGACGCAATGTGCACCGGCTGCACGGTGTTTACGGGGCAAAACGCGGGTGCAAGGTTATTTTCCAGGATGAAGCATGTGCTAAGGGACAGCATGATTTTGACCTTCTCGCTGGCTTTGATCATGGGTCTTGTTGGTTTTATTTTCCGCCATCAGATTCTTGGGCTGTTTTTACCCAATGCAGCGGAAGCCGTGGTGTTCGGCGCTTCACGGGTTTCCATCGTCAGCACCACCTGTTTCATTTATGCGATTCTCGGCATCCTCAACGCATCGCTGCGCGGCTACGGGATCTCAACGGCGCCTGCCGTCATTACGCTTATCGGAATTGTCGGGTTCAGATATGCCTGGGTCGCGGCTTATATGAGCATCACGGAGCAGCCTACTATGTTCGGTCTGTATTTATCGTTTCCTTTAGCGTGGTTGGTCTGCATCGCTGTTACCGCGTTACTGTACGGCAGAATAACCCGAAAGGTCCGGGATAAAGCATTGGCGGCATGAAATGAAAGCAACAGGCTAAGCATATTGAAAAGCATGTCTGAAACGGCGGGACAGGATTTTTCTTTCCTCGTTTCAGACATGCTTTATTGTCTAAATTTTAAAACCGGCTTTTTCCCTTGTTTGCCGCATGGATCTGCCGTGTTTTACACCGCCGGCATTCAATGCCCTTGCAGCGTTTGCTATCGCAAGCACCGATACGCCGACATCGGCAAACACAGCCGCCCACATGGTTGCATAGCCAAGCACCCCAAGCACCATGACCAGCGCTTTAAAACCCAGCGCCATAGCAATGTTTTGTATGACTATGCCATGCGTTTTCCGGGATATTGTCAAAGCAGTGCTGATTTTTGACAGGGAGTCGTCCATTAAAACGATATCGGCTGCCTCCAGCGCAGCGTCTGAGCCCAAAGCACCCATTGCGATTCCGATATCTGCCCTGGACAGGGCAGGTGCATCGTTTATTCCGTCCCCCACATAAACCAGCTTCCCTTTCGCTGTTGTTTCATTGAGCAAAGCTTCTACCGCTATCACCTTTCCTTCCGGTAAAAGCTCCGCGTATACAGCGTCAATTCCGAGCTCCGACGCCGTTTTTTCTCCCACATGCCGCAAATCGCCGGTGAGCATGACTGTCTTTTCGATGCCCTGACGCTTCAGCTCAGCAATTGCCGCGGCCGAATCCTCTTTTATTTCATCGGATATGACGATATTCCCTTTATATTCTCCGTCTACCGCTACATGCACGACCGTGTCAGAGCCCTCAGACACCTTCCATCGCACACCGTTTGCGTCCATCAGTTTTCCGTTTCCGGCCAATATAACCTGGCCGTCCATCCGGACGCGTACGCCAAGGCCGGATATTTCCTCGGCTTCTGTTACGCGTAACGGATCTATTTCCTCGCCGAAGGCCTCCTTTATGGAGCGGGACACGGGGTGATCCGAATAGCTCTCCGCATAGGCAGCAAGCCGGAGCAGATACCGGCTTGAACCGTTCTCCGGGTTAATCTGCGTTACGCGAAACGTGCCTTTGGTCAGCGTGCCTGTTTTGTCAAATGCAATAATTTCGGCTTTTGCCAATGCCTCAAGATAGTTTCCGCCTTTGATCAGTATACCACTCTTTGACGCGCCGCCGATTCCGCCGAAAAAGCTCAGCGGAACGGAGATGACCAAAGCGCAGGGACAGGATATGACAAGGAAAATCAGCGCGCGCATCAGCCAATCGCTCCAGATTCCCGAGAAAAACAAAGGCGGCAGAACGGCGAGAAATACGGCCCCGATTACGACGATCGGCGTATAATAGCGCGCAAACCGGCTGATGAAGCTCTCGGTTTTAGCTTTTCTGGCAGCGGAATCCTCCACAAGCTCCAATATCCGCACTACGGTCGATTCACCGAAAGTCTTTTCGACTTTTATTTTTAACAGCCCTCCGGAATTGATAAAGCCGCTAATAACCTCGTCACCCGCCTGAACCTGACGCGGTACGGACTCTCCGGTCAGCGCCGCCGTATCCACGAACGCACGGCCTTCAATCACAATCCCATCGAGTGGAACGCGCTCTCCGGTCTTGACGACAATCACATCTCCGACGGCAATATCCTCCGGGTCAACCCTTATCAGCCCTTCGCCTGTCTCCTTGACCGCATAGTCCGGACGGATATCCATCAGAGCAGAGATGGACCGGCGCGCTTTTCCGACCGCATAGCTCTCAGCAAGCTCGCCAACCCGGTAAAAGAGCATGACTGCCACGGCCTCCGGATATTCTCGGATGCAGAAAGCCCCGATTGACGCAAGGCTCATTAATAGATTTTCATCAAAAATTCGCCCCTTTTTGATATTCCTTGCCGCCAACAGCAGCACATCAGCGCCTGTAACCGCATAAGGCAGTAAAAACAGCGCGGCTTTCCATGCACCCTTTGCCGGTATCAACAGCGCGGCGGCAAAAAGCGCGGAGCCGATGAAAATCCGGTACAGGTCCTTCTTATGTACTTTGTTCATATCTTTTTCTTCCTGTGTTTATAGGATTAATGTACAGCCGGGTTCCACACGTCTTACGACCGAGGCCACCTTGTCGAGGACCCGGTCAAAACGCTCCTCTCCGGCCTCGATAATCAGCTTCTGCGTCATAAAGTTAATCGCAGCATCCCGGACGCCGTCTATTTTCTTGATGGCATTTTCCAGCTTCTCCGCGCAGCTTGCGCAGTCGATGCCTGTCAATACATACCGCTTTTTCATGTTAACTCCCCATCCGCCGCTTTCATCACGTATGGCGGCCAAATCGTTTTCTACTTCGTAAAAGCATTATTCTGAAATATGCTCCATTCCCTGATCAATAATCATGTTGACATGGTCATCCGACAACGAATACAGGATTGTTTTTCCCTCTCTCCGGTATCTGACCAGCTTGCTTTGCTTCAAGGCACGCAGCTGATGCGAGATTGCGGACTGATTCATATTCAAAATCTGCGCGATGTCGCGCACGCACATCTCCGACTGCAGAAGGACGTATAAAATCTTTATGCGCGTCGAATCCCCGAATATTCGAAACAGCTCCGCCAGATCGTAAAGCAGCTCCTCCTCCGGCATTGTTTCGTTAATTTTTTCAATTGTATCGTCATGTACGCGTATGTATTCGCTGTGATCGGCGTTCTTTTTTTCCGACATCGTTATTACCTCTGTTCATATGATTACTTGTTCATATGTTATGATAACATTTATTTTAGTATTGTCAAGAAAAATTCCGTTGTAAAAAATGTTAATACACGGTGGGTCCGATCAGCGCAAAGCGGGCGGTTCGGGGTTTGTTCCGAAGCCGTCCGCTTTGCGCTGTTTTTCGTTTATATCATTTATCTGGTTATAGCTAAAGGCGCTTATGCCCACGTAGCCATGTTACTTTACCGTATTGTCTGTCAGTTGCTTTGTGAGGGTAAAAATGGAATGATCTGCTTTGCGACATTCGGCATCGTCATAGTCTGCAGCCCAACTTTACCCGGCCCGGTGACGACTGTGTCAAACAAGCCTTCTCCGCCGAAAAAGACATTCTTGAAGCCTCGAACCATCTGCACATCCATTGAGCAGGTTGCGTCCATATAGGCCAGCACACCTGTGTCGCAGATAAGCGGCTCGCCCTGCTGCAATATATACTCAACGCAGTGTCCGTCGATTTCCAGAAAAACAACGCCCGGACCGGTAACGCGCTGCATGATGAAACCCTCGCCGCCGAAGAAACCCTTCCCGAGCCGCTTCTGGAAAAAGACAGATAAATCGACGCCGGCTGTTGCCGCGAGAAAGGCTCGTTTCTGGCAGATGATGCTTTCGCCCGGATTCAATTGGCGCACAACGATACGGCCGGGGAAGGAGGAAGCAAACGCTATCTCACTGGGGCTGTTGGCCGTATACACGCTCATAAAAAAGCTTTCACCGGAAAATATCCTCCCAATCGCTTTTTTCGCTCCGCCGGAAACCTGTTCGGTGACGACATTTCCTCTCATCCAGGTGCGTCCGCCAGACTCGCTGATCATTTGTTCTCCGGGATCCAGTTGGCAGATAACCGCAGGCAGCGAATCTCCCACTATTGTATATCTCATATAAACCTCTCTTTCTGCCGCAAAGCAGCGGAGTCCGCCATGATGTGGCGGTACAAAACTCAGGAATATAACAAATTCAGAATATAACAAATTCAATATTCTGTCAATTATACAGAAAAGTATCTTGCGGATTTTTCGGTTTCGGGTATACAATAGAGTTAATGCTACGGCGAATGCATGCATGGATTCGGGAAGGCGGAAGAAGAAATGGGGAAAAATATATCCGAACTTATCAGGCAGAGCGGGGCGGAAGGCTGCGTCCTGCTGAAAAACGACGCCATTCTGCCGCTCGCACCGAACACCGCTGCGGCAGTATTCGGCGTAGGGCAAATATTCTGGTTTGATATGGGTTATGGCAGCGGCGGCGACGTGGTTAGGCCGTATTCTGTGAATCTGCTTGACGCATTGGAGGCCGGAGGTAAAATTGCAATAGACAGAGCTTTGAGCAAACAATACCGTGACTGGTGTTATGCCCATCCCGTTGCGCCATATGAATGGGGGACGTGGCCGCGCCGGCACCAGGAACTGCCTCTGGACAGAGATACTGCGGAAAAAGCAGCCGGGCGCTGCCAAACCGCGATTATCGTTATTGGAAGGAACGAGGGCGAGTCCTTCGACCTTACCTTGGAAAAGGGAAGTTATTTTCTTGCAGATGACGAGACTGCGCTATTGGAACAAGTTACGGCAGCATTTCAAAAGGTTATTGTCATTTTGAACATCGGAAACGTCATCGACCTTTCATGGGTGGAGCGCTACCCCATATCTGTACTGCTTCTCGCATGGCAAAGTGGCATGGAAAGCGGAAACGCCGTGGCGGACATATTATGCGGTGACAGGAATCCCTGCGGTAAGCTTTCGGACACAATCGCAAAAAGCTATGCGGACTATCCTTCTTCTTTAAACTTTGGTGATCGGGACGTCACAAAATATGAGGAGGATATCTTTGTCGGCTATCGCTATTTCTTAAGCTTCAAGCCCGACAGGGTGCTGTATCCTTTCGGTTTCGGCCTTTCCTATACGGACTTTGAAATAAAGAGCCTTAGCTTCGAGCGCCTGACAGCGACGATTAAGGTGACAAATACCGGAAACAGACCGGGCAAAGAGGTTGTCCAGCTCTACTGCTCGCAACCTCAGGGGAAGCTCGGCAAGCCTGCTGTAACGCTGTGCGCGTTCGCTAAAACAGATATGCTCAATCCCGGCCAATCCCAGACTCTGACGCTTAAAACGGATGAATACCTGCTTTCTTCGTACGACGACTGCGGGAAGACGGGACATCGGTTCGCATACGTTCTGGAGGAAGGCGAGTACCGCTTCCTTATCGGGAACAGTTCTCAAAACCTTAACCCCGCCGGTGTGATGACGCTTGAAGAAACAAAAGTAATCGCCCGGCTCGCCGAAGCCTGCGCGCCGGCTGAACCCATGGAAAGGATGACACCATGGGGCAAAGAAGCGGTTCCGACGCGCACAGTGGATCTTAAACGGAGAATTCTGGGTAATCTGCCGCCGGAGATACCGTATGCCGGCGATAAGGGCTATAAACTTTCCGATGTAAAGAGCGGGAAGATCACGCTGGATGCCTTTGTCGCGCAGCTGAGCGATACAGAACTGGAGGCGCTGACCAGAGGCGAGGGCGCGATGGACAGCAGCCTAGGAGCTGAAGGCAACGCCGGCGCGTTCGGCGGCGTCATTGATTCGCTCCGCGAAAAGGGCGTACCCGTCGCAATAACAACGGACGGTCCTTCCGGACTGCGTTTGAAGGCAGCCAGCTCTCTGACGCCCTGCGCGACTGCCCTTGCCTGTACATGGAACCCCGGTCTTGTGGAAGAGCTGATGCTTAAAATCAGCGAAGAGATGACCGATAAAGGCAGCAGCGTGCTGCTCGGGCCCGGCATAAACATCCACCGTAACCCCCTTTGCGGAAGGAACTTCGAGTATTATTCGGAGGATCCCTACCTGACCGGCAAAATGGGCGCCGCGACGGTCAGAGGTATCCAGTCAAAGGGTGTATCCGCTTGTCCCAAGCATTTTTGCTGCAACAACCAGGAACGCAACCGCAACATGAACGATTCAAGGGTTTCGGAACGGGCCTTGCGGGAAATCTATCTGAAGGGCTTTGAAATCTGTATAAAGGAATCGGATCCGAAAAATATCATGACCAGCTACAATCTGCTCAACGGCGTATGGAACCATTATAACTACGAACTGGTTACCGTGATCCTGCGCGGAGAGTGGGGCTATAATAACAATGTCATGACCGACTGGTGGCTTGTCCCCTCCGAAAGCCCGGAATTTCCCGGCCTTAGGACCCACGCGTACCGTGTACGGGCCCAGGTGGATGTGTTTATGCCCGGAAACCATGAACGTGAGGACAGGGAATATCATTCCGACGGCACTTTGCTGGAAACCCAGGGCCGGCCCGACGGCATCACCCGCGGCGAAATCCAGCGGTCCGCAAAAAACGTGCTG
>JAAYJC010000166.1 GCA_012523085.1 Clostridiales bacterium | reverse complement strand
TACTTCAATGGATTCGCGGTTGATTCTTGTTAACAAAATCAACTACAGGGAATCTTCCGGTGTTAACATTTCGGCTCTCCGGTTCTTTGACGCTTTCATTTTCTGTCTTGATTTGATATAAAAAAGGGCGCTGGCTTAATTGAATTTTAACCAGTCATACAATCAGCGCCCTTTTAGCAGATTCAGTACATTCACTTGATTCGGTTTTGGGCAGTACCTTTTAAATTTTTCTGTCTTCTAAAAAAGGGCGCCGCTCCTATTGTTTTGCTTGTAGGTTTAAGTCCTGTCAAAGTGAAGCAAATGCCCCAATAAATCTACGAAAAAAGAGCTTCCACTTTTCACAGTGAAAGCCCTCGAAAGGTGCGGATTTACTGGCTTTGAGACCAATAAATCTATATAACCTTTTGCTTCTGGTCGGAGTGGTGGGATTCGAACCCACGGCCTCATGGTCCCGAACCATGCGCGATACCAAGCTTCGCCACACCCCGTCAGGGTATTAATGAATTAATGGGTAATCTATCAAGACTTTGCGCAGTATAGAGATGTGTTGCCTTTTTGCCGACCCAAAGAATTCCCCTAAAATTACCTTTTATTGCTCCTCCCAACAGCTTGCGTTTTACTGCTTTAAGGCTGTTGCACTGTCAGGGTAAAAAGGCTAACGATAGGTATGATACCATACCTTTTCCCGTGCTGTCAATAGCATTTTCACAATACGGCACAAGTCCGGTACAAGTGCGTGAAATGGAAGAAACCGGCGGTTGGAAAAAACGGTACCGCCGGTAATGATCATAATTGATTTAGATGGATCGTTTCCGTACAGATATGCTGCTGGTCGATTGTCAGGTCGAAATGATAACCTCCCTTGTGTGGAAATTTGATGTTAACGAGATTTAAAACGATATTTGCGGTCATCTTTGGCAGAGCCGCGTCTATCGCGCCGTGGATTGGCGGAATCAGCTCGTTCCCATCGTCATCAATGAACGTGAGTCTGAACGGGTGGTTGCCGATCTCGCTTCGGTGAAATACAATGCTTGCGATATAAACGCAATGCGGATGGGTGCATGGGAAGTGCTTCGTATTGATGCTGTCGAAGATACCTAAAACGTTCAAATTACCGGTTTGTGAGATATTTGCCGCATCACATAAAAAAGAATACTTGACGTGCATACTTTTCCCTCCCGTCATGTACGAATCGTTATCCCAGCGATATAAGTGAAGCCCGTGTACGTTTAAAGGCTGGTGATGAAAATGGGGGAATGCCATGTAAAATTCGTTAAATCAGCTGATTTTACTGAGAATGATCATCTGAAGGTCCGCAGTTTTTTGGATGGTAAATAAAAGCAATATAGACCGCTAAAGGCAGCAATAGCAGGCTTATCCATTGCGAAAGAGAAAAACCAAAGAGGATACCCCTTTCGGCATCACCGCGGAAAAACTCCAAAACAAAACGGATAATTGAATAAAATAATAAATAGCTGCCGAACAAGAGCCCGTCGCGCCTTTTCCGGCGCCCCAAGAGCATCAGCGCTATAAAAAGGATAATATTCAAAACAGATTCAAACGGCTGTATGGGGAAGAGCGCCGTCCCTGCCGGGGCCGCGCAGCCTTCCGGGAATGTAAGTGCCAATGGTCCGTTATACGAACAGCCATAACAACAGCCCGCGCTTAAGCAGCCAAGCCTTCCGAATGCATGTGCAATCGGGATACCGGGAGCCACGGTATCCAGCATAGGCAAAAGCTTGAGCTTATATTTCTTACAATAAAGATAAACGACGCCCACCGCACCGAAAACCGCTCCAAAGAAGACGAAACCTCCGTTGAAGAGTGCTTTCAGTATGGCCGGATGCTCCGAGATCATCTGTCTGTATTCCCATAAAACGGGGATTACAGATACGATATACAGGATTTTTCCGCCGACGAGAAGCCCGACTACACTGAGCAGCATGGCATATAGAACATCATTTTTCTGTATACCGATGATTTTTGAACGAGAAGTACCGATCAGTATGGCAAGTGCGATTCCGAGAACGCAAAAAATGGCATACATGGAAAAGGGGCGCCCGAACACATCAATTTGCGGAAGCATGTTTACCTCCCTTGGCACTTATGATCCAACTGTACCGGCCGACTGTATTAACACCGGTAAACATGCCAAGAACAGCTTACCAAAACAAAAGCAAGCCGTAAAGCCTGCTTTTGTTTCTTAAATACGATTAAAACCAGTTATAATTAACGATTGAGGAAATAGAGGAAACACAAACAAGAAAACTTATAAAAACAATGGCGGAAAGTGAAACACCGATAATGGACAACACAAGGCCGGCGGTAGCCATCCCCCTTGCCATAAAGTTACCTGACGCTTGCATTTCTTTTTTTGCGCTGACAGAAAGAACGAGACCGACAATAGCAAGAATCAAAGCAGCAATGGCAAAATATCCGAACCAGCACAATACAACAGAAATAATGCCCATAACCAAAGCGGCCGTCGCTTTTCCTTTACCGGGTACCGGGTAAGGTGAGCCGGGGTTCGGGTACTGATTTTGATATTGGTTCTGATATTGATACTGGTTTTGGCTCTGATTCTGATTCTGATATTGATACTGGTTCTGATTCTGATATTGGTTTGGGTTTTGATTATCGTTGTTGTTATTGTCCATATATTAACCTCCCATTTCGTTGCGATGCGGTTGCATGAAAAACAGATGGCTTAGGTGTAAAACGTATTTCGTATAGCGAAATATGTTTCGCGTTTTTCGCGCCAACCTCCCGCTATTATATATACGAGAGTATAGCATATTTATGCTTTTCTGTAAAGAAAATTGCAGCATATCATACAAGAATTCCACAAAACTCCCCAAAAGCCAAGAGAGTGATCACATATTTATTGTTATATAAAAAATAAAGCTTAAACGTAGCGCTGCTCTGATTTGTTGACGGTACAAAGTGTTTGACATTGGGAATATGAAAATCTATAATAGCTTGGAGTCGATGTGAAAAGGATATACGTGAAAGCGTGGAAAGGAAGTCTAGACATGAAAAAGCTTACGGTTAAATTAAGTACGATAGATGATGTTAAAAACTTTGTTTCGGCCGCCAACATGCAGTTTTCGGATATTGATGTCGTGTCCGGTCGTTATGTGATTGATGCAAAATCCATACTGGGCTTATTCAGCCTTGACCTGAGCAAGCCGATCGAGGTGATCATTTACGGAACCGAGCATGATGCCGAAAAGTTTCAAGAATTGATAAAGGATGTCGTCGTACCGCAGTGAATATCTATCTGGATAACGCGTCGACCACAAAAGTCTGTAAGAGGGCGGCTGACGCTGTCGTAAAGGCCATGACTGAGGAATACGGTAATCCGTCCTCAGGCCACTTGATGGGCAGAAAAGCAAAAAACCTGGCTGATGAAGCGCGAAAGATTGTGGCTAAAGCACTTGGCGCCGAGCCTGAAGAGATCTTTTTTACATCCGGCGGAACTGAAGCGGATAACTGGGCTGTTGTGTCCGCAGCCAACATGATGGCTAGAAAAGGTCGGCATATCGTCAGCACCGCTATAGAGCATGAGGCTGTAAAGAAGCCATTGGACATGCTGGCAAAAAAAGGATTTCGCGTCGACTTCATCCGGCCGTTCAAAGACGGAAGCATCTCTCCGGAACAATTAGAGGAAACCATCGGAGCCGAGACTGTTTTGGTTTCCGTTATGGCTGTCTGTAACGAAACCGGAAATGTGTACCCGGTAAAAGAAATATCAAAGATAATAAAAAGGAAGAAAAGTCCCGCACTACTTCATACCGACGCAGTGCAGGGATTTTTAAAAATACCCATTTCCGCAGTGAATCTTGGCGCAGACATGATTACGATCAGCGGACATAAGGTACACGGACCGAAAGGGATCGGTGCGTTGTATATCAAAAAAGGCTTGAAGCTGCCTCCGCTTCTTTACGGTGGAGGGCAGGAGAGGGGGAACCGTTCGGGAACCGAGGCAATTCCGCTGATATCCGGCTTTGGTGCAGCTGTGGAGGAAGGATTTTACAGGCTAAACGAGAATATAGAGCATATGAAAATGCTCAGAGATTTTTTGATTTCCGAATTTAACAGATGCATTCCGGAAATTAAGATATTGGGAAACCCGGAAGCACCGCATATCATTGCAATTGCATTACCGGGATATAAAAGCGAAGTCATCATGAACTATCTGGACAACATAGGCATTTATCTTTCAAAGGGTTCCGCGTGTAAAAAAGGAAAGCGGAGCTATGTTCTTGAATCTATGGGGCTCAGCCCTGAGTTAATGGATGCAAGCTTACGGATAAGCCTGTCACCGGAAAGTACCCGGCAGGAAATATCGGACTTGGTCGCTGCATTGATCAGCGCGAAAAACGCCATTTTGCCGGACTTAAAATAAAACGATCTGATAGAAGAAATCGATTTGGCCGCCAAAAATAACGGTGGCTCTTTGCAGGCGCGAAGCAAGCGTCGCACGCACACCGGTTTCTTCCGGATTGTTTTGCCGTTTTTCGGCAGAAAGGGGTTTAATTTGCGGATGTTATCGATCATGAAGCAGCCAAGGGGTTTTTACAGGGGCGTGTTTGCCTTAATGATTCCAATGGTTTTACAAAACCTGATTACACAAACACTGACATTTGCCGATGTATTTATGGTCGGGCTGCTTGGGCAGAATTATTTGGCGGCAGTCTCAACTGTAGCCACGCCGTTCTTTGTGGTCATGGTGCTGATGATGGGCGTACAAAGCGGAGCGGGTGTTTTAATTGCCCAATATTGGGGTAAGGGAAACGCGGCTGTAATCAACAGGATTCTGGGTGTCGGGTTGTATATATCGTTTGCGGTTTCGGTTATCGGAGCAATCTTAATGTCCGCGTTTCCGCACACTTTGCTCAACATGATCATTAATGATCAGAATATTGTTCAACTGGGTCTGGATTATGCCAGAATCATCGGCTTTTCATATGTTTTCAACAGCATAAGCGGAATGTATATCGCAGCGCAAAGGAGCATGGGTAACCCCAAAATAGGCTTCTTTGTTCTGACGATTTCGGCGGTTTTCAATGTATTTGCCAACTGGGTCCTCATTTTCGGCCATTTTGGATTCCCGGCTCTAGGCATAAAGGGTGCTGCTATCGCGACTTTGTTCTCGCGTGTTCTGGAGGTTATAATAGTTGCGTGTTATGCCTTTAAAAATAAAAGGTTTATTTTAAATATTAAACTGCTGCTCAAACCCGGGCTCATTATTGTGAAGGATTTTTTCAAATATTCACTTCCGGTTATTTTGAACGAGGCGCTTTGGGGAATCGGAGCGATGCTGTATCCGATTATCCTTGGCCACATGTCTCAATCAGCCGTTATTTTAGCAGCCTATACGATAGCAGGGAATATTGAAAGGATCTTTGGTATAACGGTCTTTGCCACAGGGGGAGCAACGGCGATCATTATCGGCCGAGAGATCGGTGCGGGGAGGAAAGATACCGTTTACTCTGTGGGCAAGACAATGATTGTGCTCAGCATGATGCTTGGATTTGCCTCCGGCGCGCTTTTGATGTTTGCTCGATTTACCTTTTTAGATAAATGGATCTATCCGTTGTTTAAGCTTGACCAGGCCGCGCAGGCCACATCAACCACAATGATCACAATTCTTGCGGTTGTGATGCTGCTCAGAAGCCTGGGTGTTACACTGGGCATCGGCGTTTTGCGCGGTGGCGGAGACGTCAGGGCTGTCATGTTTATCGATGTGGGCACATTGTATTTTCTTGCGATACCCGCAGCTGCGCTGAGCGCATTGGTATTTGGCGCTCCTATCGCAGTCGTGTACTCTTGCATTGCTCTGGAGGATATCGGCAAAGCAATTCTGCTGCTCAGGCGGTTTAGAGGCAAAAGGTGGATAAACGATGTAACCAGAGCTGAACTGCCTGCATAATAAGCGCGGGTTAACAACACAATTTTATGATGCTTCGCCCATGCCCTCTTGCTGCTGCAGGCGAAGGGCATGGGCGGTGTTTTTATGGTTAAAAAGGCCGTGAGCGCAAAACGCCCGCAGTTGCAGCTCATGCCCACGTGGCCATGTTACAGTTCTACAATTTAATCGAAGAACAGTATTATTTACTGCCGAAACAAAATCATTTCCATAGCCTGATATAACCTTTGTCATTAAACTGCTTCAGAAGCATTAACACAATAGGGAAGAAGACCATGCCCAAAATGCCGGAAACACGAAATCCCAAGTAAATGGCAACCAGAGTCGCAACGGGATGAAGCCCGGTCCGCGATCCGAGGAACTTGGGCTCTAGAAAGCTGCGGACCAAGGTTACCAAAAGTAAAGTGATCGAAAGAAAGGCCGCGCGTTTGAGAGCGCCTGTAATAATGCATACAATGATCCAAGGGATCAGGATTATACTGGTACCCAGAACAGGTAAAGCGTCGATGAATGAAATCAGCAATGCGAGTATCACCGCATAGTCGATACGAAGGATAAGAAAAGCGATGGTCAATTCAGAGAATGTAATGCCCATCAAAGCAAGCTGAGCTCTCAACCAGCTTCCCAATGTATCAAAGAAACCTGACTTAATTCCCTTGAACCAGACCTGCCGGTTGGCTGGTATCTGTTGCTGAATGAAATCTCTAACGGTGGGATAACCGCCGCTGATAAAAAACAGACTCATTCCGAACGTTACAGCAAAAAACAAAATGCTTGGCATACTGCCGATAACCGATGTCAGAAAAGCAAACAATTTACTATACAGCATGGTGGGCAGCTCGGAAGACTGCGCGAGAAGGCTGTTCAGCGTGCTTTGAAAAAAGCTCTGAACCTCCGGCGGAGCAGCTATGATGTATTCGTACAACCGCTCTTCAGCACCTCTGAAAATTGAAAGAAAAGGTGACAGAAATTTCGGCAGCTGCTTAATAAAAGAACTGGCTTCGTATAAGATCCGTCCTGCGGCAAGAACAGTTAAACCGATTAGAAAAGACAGCATAACTGCTGTGCAAAGAAAAGCCGCAAACCAACGCTTTAGCCTTAGCTTTACAGTCATCGTACGAACCAGAGGCTCCATAATACAGGCAGCCAAAAAGGCGATTAAAAAAGGCATAAGTCCGGGCAAAAGGTATCGAAAAGCAAGCCAGCACACGATCAAAATCGATGCAATATATATCATTTTCTGAATAAAGCGACCTTCCTTGCTTTCTAACATGAAGCTTCCTTTCCGCCGCTGCGTAAGCGTTAATATTTCCTGTCTTATTATAAACCACCGGCCGCATAAAGCCGGTTTGAATACTTGGATAGCCGGGCGAACTAAAACAATGACAAGTCCTCTTTGTAATAAGCAAGATAAGTAAATAGCCAAAAAAGCGTACAAGGCTCTTGCGTGCAGGCGTATAATGTGGTAATATACGTATCACAAAAACAAATGCCTTTGTGGGAGGGACTGTGTTATGCCGGAAACTAAGAATCCGCAGTATTATTTAGTCAGTGCCGATGTGCTCCCGGACATTTTTATAAAAGTAATAAAGGCGAAAGAAAAACTCGAAACCGGTGAAGCGGCGACCGTTGCCGAAGCTGTCAATGCCCTTGGCATCAGCCGCAGCGCGTTTTATAAGTATAAAGACTCGGTAACGCCTTTTTTAGACATGAAGAGTGAGAGAATTGTTATTTTTAATCTCATATTAAAAAACAAGCTCGGGGCACTGTCATCGGTGCTTTCTATTTTTGCCAACTGGGATGCGAATATTCTGACAATCAGCCAGAATGTTCCGGTTCACGGCAGTGCGAATTTATCGGTGACGGCCGAGATATCTGGTATGAAGGGACGTCCCGAGGGACTTCTCCAATGCATAAACGGACTGGAAAATATAATCAAAGCAGAGATTTTAGCAGGTTAAATGAAAGTTTGAGGTTGTGGATATGGTTAACATAGCAGTGCTGGGCTTTGGTGTCGTTGGATCCGGGGTTGTAGAGCTAATGAAAAGCAACCACGATAAAATTGCAGGAAGCGCGGCACAGGAAATAAACGTAAAGTATATTTTGGATATCATGTCGTTTCCGGACAGTCCATTTGCAGACTTGTTTGTCGATCGTTTTGAAGTCATTGAAAATGACCCGGATGTTCAGATTGTCGTAGAGACAATCGGAGGAACGAAGGCTGCATATGACTATACGATGAGAAGCCTGCGTGCCGGAAAAAATGTTATTACATCCAATAAGGAACTTGTGGCATCATTCGGCCATGAGATACTGAAGCTAGCTAAAGAAAAGAATTTGAACTTTTTATTCGAAGCCAGTGTCGGAGGCGGGATACCAATTCTGCGTCCCATTAACCAGTGTCTGGCAGCAAACGAGATCAAAGAGATTTACGGCATCCTAAACGGTACAACTAATTATATTCTGTCCCGGATGATTAAGAACGGAAGCAGCTTTGAAGAATCGCTGAAAGAAGCCCGGGACAAGGGATATGCGGAGGCAGACCCCTCGGCAGATATTCAAGGAAAAGACACCTGCCGGAAAATCTGTATATTGTCCGCTCTGTCATTTGGCCGCCACATCTTTCCCGAACAGGTTCCGACCGTCGGTATCGAAATTGTCGAGGCTGTCGATATGGCTTACGCAAAAAGCATGGGCGCTAAGATCAAGCTGGTCGGCAGAGCAGTTCGTACAGAGAACGGAAAAGTAGCTGTTTATGTCGCGCCTCATCTGGTTCTTAGCGACAGCCTGCTTGCGAATGTCGAGGATGTTTTTAACTGTATCGTTGTCAGAGGAAACGCTATAGGCGATACAATGTTTTACGGAAAAGGAGCGGGAAAACTTCCCACAGCCAGCGCTGTTGTGGCCGATATCATCGACGCCGCTAAACATTTCCATGCCCGGAAATACATATATTGGGAGGCCGGCGGTAATTCCGCGGTTTCAGATCCCGAGCTTCTGGAAAACCGCTGGTTTTTGAGGGCTGGGATCACCTCAAAGGAAGCGATGGAATTATTCGGGGATATCATACTTATTGACGATAAAAACGGATTTACGGTATTTTCGACAGGTATGATCAATGAGAAAGAATTGAAAAATCGCATGACCGGCAGAACGATATATGCGTGTTACCGAATTCTGGAATAAATCTAAAAGGAGTCTGCCGTATAGCTTACCGGTCTTGGGCCAAATTAAAAAGTATTATGACCACCGCGGCGGGTGCTTCCCGCTCACAGTCTATAAATACAAAGCTTAACCCTGTTCCGGGCAACAAAAGCCTTGAACAGGGTTTTTCGATGTCCAATATAATACCATGGTATTATATAACAAAAGGAAGCCTTCAGCCTTGAAAAGGTGAAAGCTTCCGATTGATGCAAAAGGAAATCAAAACCGTTATCCGTTTACCGGTATGGATGTAGCCGGAATTCCATCTGTTTCAATGGGGTCCTCATCTCCGGGAGAAGAGGTAACCGGAGTTTCTCCGGGTGGAGACTCGCCGGGCGGAGACTCGCCGGGCGGAGACTCGCCGGGTGAAGACTCATCGGGCGGGGGATCTTCAGGCGACGGTGACGTGTCCGGTGGCGGAGACTCCTCGGGGTCCTCGATCTCGGGCGGTTGATAAGTGGGCGGCCTTTGCCATACATCCGGGGATGCCGGGTCCGGTGTTCCGGTGAAAAACTCTCCGGTCCACGGATTGATCAGCCTGCCAGTATCCGGATCGATCAGGTAACCCGTTTTGGGATCGACTTGCTTCCCGCTTAATTTGTCATAGAACTTATCGTTTACTGTGTCGTACATGATATTTCGGTTTGACGGGTTGAGCAGGTAGCCTGTGTTCGGATCAATATACCAACCGGTCACCGGATCGAGATTATGAAGTCCGCAGGCCTTAAGATCGGTTAACACATACTCAATCGGATCCGGGGCGTCCGGACTGTCAAGCGGCCCCGTGTAGGAATAATCCTTTCTTTCAGTAAAATACGGCGGCGTTAAAACCGTATCGTTGCTCCTTGACAGGTCCAACACACCAACTCTCTGGACCGCATCGACAGGACAGGTATCCGTTCTGAGGCCGAGAGAGTCATGACAGACTTCCTGCCAGACATGCGCTGAGCAGGAGCTGGACGGAATCTGGGATTCCTTCATATACAGCGTCATCGTATGATTACCGCGTACATCGTTTCTGCAGATCTCTGTCGCGAGATTTCCGGTATCGATACAGATTGTTACGCTTCGCATATGCTCATCAAGCTCGTTAGGTCCGAAAAAGTCTTTATATTCAAGGTTTTCATGAACCCGAGACATTACCTTTTGCCAAAGGACGGCGGATGGATTATAGCTGCCCATATATTCAGGTATGTCGTATCCGGACCATACGGCAGCAACATAATAGGGGGTATAGCCAACGAACCAGCGGTCACGCCAGCTATCCGACGCACCGGTTTTACCCGCCACGGGCATATTGGAAAGCCTGGCAGAATAGCCGGTGCCGGCGTTCACGACGTTTTGAAGCATGTCGTTAATATAGTATGCCGTTACATTGCTGAAAGCCACATTGGTATCCGGGGTATTATCGATTACGATATTGCCCGCCGAATCTTCAATTTTTGTAAAGGTAACGCCCTGTGTATAAATCCCTTTATTCGGGAAGCAGGAGTAGGCGGCCGTGATTTCCCTAACCGATATGCCATTGGTCAGCTGACCTAATGCAAGCGGCGCATAATCGATGTCGGAAAAACCATCTTCATTTTCCACAAGGCTGCTCACACCCAGTTTTTTGGTTAAAATTTCATAGGATACCTGAGGTGTTACAAGATCCATAACCTGTGCGGCGATGGTGTTGATCGAATACTGAACCGCTGTCCGAATCGTCACAAGCCCTCTATAACCGTAGTCGTCATTGTTCGGATACCAACTCGTTCCGTGAAGCTTGATATTCGGTCCGTCAAAGATTGTGGTATATGGCTTAATATAGCCAAGGTCCAAGGCGGGCGCGTAGGACGCAATGGGCTTAATCGTCGATCCCGGCGGCCTGACGGCTTGGGTCGCCCTGTTGTAGATACGACGGCCTTCCTTCTCACCGAAACCGCCCGCCAGCGCGACGACATGGCCTGTATACGGATCCATGACTACGATTGCTGATTGCAGATCCTGTGTATCGCTTTTGACAGAGCCGGAAGGCATTTCTTCCCGGTTCATGTAAACTTCATCAACCATTGACTGTATTTCGGGATCGATGGTTGCGTAGATTTTATATCCTGCAGTAAAGACGAGCCTGGAGGCAACCAAACGGGATATGTTCTTTTCTTCCCTCAAACTGTCGATCACGTCCTCAATAACGGCATCAACAAACCAGGAATTGCTTTGCAGCGCGGTTGATTCGGTCGAGTTGCCTTTATTAAAGACGAGAGGTTCGCGGATGGCCTGCCGATACTCTGCCTGCGAGATGAGCCCTTGATCGAGCATCTCACTAAGGATCAATTCTTGCCTTTCTTTATTTGCTGATTTATTCAGATACGGATCATACATTGACGGATTGTTTGTTATGCCGACAAGGGCCGCGCATTCGGCAAGCGAAAGCTCGGAAACCTCTTTCCCGTAATAGACATTCGCGGCGGACCCTACACCCCAGCAGCCTTCTCCGAAATAGCTGGTGTTCAGATACCATTCCATTATGTCATGTTTTGAATAATTTTTTTCAAATTCGAGCGCTTTGAATATTTCTAAAAGCTTTCTCTTTACGGTAACATCATCGTACTCGGTAAGGTTTTTGATCAATTGCTGCGTCAACGTAGAACCACCGAAAGTATCTTTCATTTCAAGAAACATATTCCCGAATGCGCCGACGGTTCGGAACCAGTCTACTCCACGGTGATCGTAGAACCTTTTGTCCTCAATCGCCACAACCGCATGCTCGAGAATTAAAGGAATCTCGTCGTATTTTACCCAAGAGCTGTTTTTGTCGCTGTACAAGGAGGCCAGCTCTTTATAGCTTCCGGTTTGTTCATCCCAATAATAAATTACGCTGGTTTGGTCCAATGAAAAATCACTCAGGTTAAGATCGAGGTTCGTAGCCAGCGAAGTCTTGACATATATGGCAAAAATACAAGTGAAGATGATACCGGTAGTCAAAGCAATAAGGAAAATTGTTCCGATTATTTTAAAACAGAGCTTTACGATGTCACCGATGGTCCTTGCACCGATAACGGCGCCTTTAGCTACTTGGTCTTTTCTGATTTTCATAGTAACCCCCAATCCGCCGCAAAGCGGCGGCACAAACAGCAGCGAGATTTATCTTCAGATGCATGAAAAGCACTATAACATGTCTGCGACTAGGTTAATGCTTTCGCGCAAGGCGATAAAGCTAATATATACATTTACACCCAACTTGTCAAACATATGCGCTGCATAGCATTTAACCAAACTCAGAGTTTGGTTGATTTGTATATTTCGGCTGAAACCGGGCGATAATCCATAGGTATATGTATGTAAAGGAGGACAATCGATGAAGATAAGGGTTTTTACCGCTGCCACTTGCGGCATTATGTTCATCGTAGCATTTTTCAGTGCAATTATCCTGTTAAAGTCGGTGTCAACAAACGGCGCAGTACCGGCTGCCATAGAAACGAACGTCATAGTGGCAGAGAAAGTATCGGAAAACGAAGATAAATACATCTTAAAAGAATATCAGGGGAGCATATGTATTTTTCACGGTGATTTTCAAGACATACCGGCCATCATAACCGATATTTCTGTAAACGATCTTACGACGAAGGACAGAGAGCTTTTGTTTCAAGGAATTGTGGTATATGGGAGGGAAGCGCTCTTGAAGCTTTTGGAGGATTATGGGTCATGATGCGCTTCGGTATAATCAGCTGTGTAATTTCTTGATTCAGTTATTGATTATTGGTGCTTCTTGTTGTAAAATGCTCACATGTGATCGCAAGGGATCGCATGCGATCCCTTGGAATGGTAAAATTTGGTTATCGTTTCCTTGCATCACAAAAAGGCGTACCGCGCGCCGCAAGAAGCGGAAGCTGCAAAAATTGGAAATCAACAGGATTGCGGTTATGGAGAAGCATAATGAGTGAAGAATATGGCAGTGATTTTATTACCATAACAGACGAGGAAGGAAACGAATATGAGCTTGAGCTTTTGGATTCGATAGAAATCGAAAACGACATTTATATGGCATTTTTACCCGCTGATTCAGATGAAGCAGGCGAAGAAGCATCGGAAATGATCATACTCAAAGTCATAGAAGAAAACGGCGAGGAGCTTTTTGCCACAGTTGATGACGAAGATGAGCTGGAAAATGTTTATGAGCAGTTTATGGAGCAGATGTTCGGCAATGACTGATGTTTGTATTTACCAGAAAAGCGGTGCTTTTTTGACTTGAAAAAAAGGTCTCGTTATGATATCATTTTTACAGATGAAACTTGCAGTGGTTCATGGGTCCCTGCTATGTTCGTGATAGGTCTTTTTAAACCCACATTTATAATAAGGGACGCCGGACTCTTGCTGTGAATTGCAGGCCTCCCCATAGCGGACGTTGGAAGCAGAGAAGCAACAAGGAGGCGACCCACCTGCCGATTGTGCAGGTTATAAATGGGCTTACACGGCATTGGCGGGGAAACTTGAACCGGGCCAAAGGGTGAATCGACAAAATCGGAAGATTTGGTTGATTTGCCTTGTTCTTTTTATGTCGTTCAGCCGGAGACGCATAACCAAATAATTCGGGAATTTACAGGTAAACCCTTGCAAGATAATAGCTTTTCATTTATAATGTGCGGTATTGAATCGGACTTCGGGCCTGAGCCTGCTGGTTTTTCGTATAGTCCCGGTGTTAAACAAAAAGGAATGATCATATAATGAGTGCATCTCAGGAAAAGAAAAGGCGAAGAGAACAGCGAGCCGAAGGTGTAGAAAAAAAGCAAGTGCAAAAGACCAAAACACTTATGGCCAAAAAACGGGCAAAAAAAATAAAGACTGCCGCAATATGCGCAGTTGCATTTATTCTTATTATACTTGTCGTTTTCAACTCATCCTTATTTTATACCGGATTAACGGCAGTTCATATCGGAGACTGGAAGTATACAACAGCTGAGTTCAACTATTTTTATCAATCGGCCTTTTTGACGACATTTAACCAATATTATCAGAGTTTGGGCGAGTATGCGTATTACCTTCTCGATCCGAATAAATCGTTTAGCAAGCAGGACTACAATGAAGAGCAGACATACGAGGATTACTTTACCGATCAGGCATTTGACAGGATGAAAAAAATAGCCATGCTGAATAGGGCCGCGGTTGAGGATAAATTTGTCCTGGACGAAGACGGACAAGCCCAGATTGATATGACGATTTCAAACGCAAAGGCTATGGCGAATCAAGGCGGCTTGAGTTTCTCTTCATTTTTAGTTCAAACATATGGCAAGGGGATGACCGAATCCATTTTCAACAAGCTCATCAATTGGGAAATCATTGCCGCAAATTATACAAATACCATGCTGGATAACATGGTGTTTACGGATGAGGAACTAGACGCCAGATATGAGGAAAGCTCGGCAGACTATAATCTGATCACATTTCATAGATATTTTGTCAACGCCACAGCGAAACCGGAGGAAGGTCTTGACGATGCCGCCGCAAAAGCCGCCGCTTATACCGCAGCTAACGAAATAGCAGTAGGGCGTACGGAGGATGTATTCGCGGAGCTGGTTTATCAGCATGTACCCGAAGATCAAAAGGAAGCATATGCTGACCCAACAGCAACTCTTCAGAAAAACGTCAGTCCCTCATCCATAAACGCCGATTATAAGGAATGGCTTACCTCACCCGAACGCACCTATGGCGAAACGACGGTTATAGAGACCGAAACCGGCTTTCACGTTCTGCTTTTTGTAGGCAGCAACGATAACAATTATTATCTTCAGAATTTCAGACATATTCTGATTAAAGCCGAGGCCACCGGTCAGGCCACCGCGGAAAGTGAAGCACCTGAGCTGACAGCTGCCGATATCAAGACTGCGCAGATGAAAGCGGAAGAGGTATTTGCACAATGGGAAGATGATCCAACTGAAGATTATTTTATCCAGCTGGCCAATGAAGAAAGCGATGATGCGGGATCAAACACCATCGGCGGATTATATGAAAACAAAAAACTCGGGGATCTGGTTCCGGAGATAGAAGATTGGCTTTTTGACGAAACAAGAAAAGTCGGCGATACGGATATCATTTATGTCAAGTCCGCCAATTACACCGGATACCACATTATGTATTATGTAGGGGCAGGAGAGCGATGCGACCGGACGATTGCCAAAGGCATTTTACAGACAGAACGGTTTGAAACATGGGTTGCAGACAGGGATTCCGATTATAAGCTCAGCACAACAATGGCTTTCTGGTTTGCAAAATAAGATAACCAAAGGCGGCCTGCAGGCCGCCTTTGGTTATGATGTTTAAAGGGGAATGAGATGAAGTGGAGGAGCGATTCAAACGTCAGGAAATGATAATTGGCGCAAAGGCAATGGATAGACTGCATGATGCGCATGTGGCCGTTTTCGGCCTGGGCGGAGTTGGCGGATATGCAGCTGAAGCTTTGGCACGCGGCGGAATCGGAGAACTGTCATTGATTGATCGCGATGTATTCGGAATCAGCAACATAAACCGACAGATTGGCGCGTTGAACTCTACGATTGGCAGAAGCAAAGCCGAGGTCATGGCCGAAAGAGTCTGTGATATTAATCCGAATATAATCGTTCATCCGATCGATGCGCATTATAACGCAGACAATCGAGATATGTTCTTCAAAAGCAATTACGATTATATTATAGATGCAATCGACCTGGTATCCGATAAGCTTGATTTGATTGTAACGGCTATCGAAAGAGGAATACCGATCATATCTTCACTTGGGACCGGAAACAAACTGGATCCTTTGAGATTTCAAATAACCGATATTTCAAAGACTGCAAACTGCCCGTTAGCCAAAGTGGTACGAAAAGAACTTCGGAAAAGAGGCATAATCAAACATCGCGTTTTATTTAGCGGCGAAGACATTATAAAACCCGATCAAAACTACATGGAAGAGTTGCCTCCGGGCAGAAGAAGTATTCCGGGAAGTGTTTCCTGGGTGCCTGCCTGCGCGGGCCTGATGCTGGCCGGGGATGTAATCCTTCAGTTATGCGGAACTAAATAATACCATGGATTTGCGGCATGTATCCGCAAATCCATGCAGGCAGACAATCCACAGTGGCCATTATTTTTACATGTTTGGGGGCGTAAACCCGTTTGATGGATTTAAATGGCGATACAGCAGATGCTGATAAACATACGCATAAGTTACCTGTATATAAGGAAGCTTCCAAATCAAAAGAATCCCAAATGTCATCATACCGAGTAACCACCAACCCAAAAACGACAGATCCAATATGAAAAGCTCCAGCTTACTGCCGTGCATAAGGCGCTTGCTTTCATTGATGCACTGCAGGGGGCCAAGGTCCTCGCGGTCAAGAGCGATATAGTACGCCATCCGATATCTGTAGGCCGCTATAATACCGGGAACGATCAAAAGCAAAGACCAAAGCAGAACAAAGATCGTCTGAAGAAAATATATGCCAATAATCGCCCGGTATCGGTAAAACCCGTCACCGAGATTATTCATGTTGGCAGGCTGTTTTCTGGAGAGTCTCAGCGTGTATGAAAGATATCCGACAGAAATGAACTGAAGGAGAATACTCAAAGCCAGAATAAGCAGTATGGGTATAAACATGCTTTTTTCAAATTGAGGGTTAAAGCTCCGGAAACTGATTTCATACTTCCAAAAGAACATTGGTTCACTCAATCGACTTTGCAAATAGTCAAGTATGGCAGTAATAATCAAATATACAAAAGTAACCGTGACGGGCGAGGGGTTCGCTTCCGAAACCACCTTGGCGGCGCGGTATTTTAAACTTAGTCTGTCAAACATAATACCTTCCATTCTGCCGCGAAGCGGAAGCACAAATAGTCAGAAAAAAGCGATTGTGCGAAACGCGATACAGGTATCGCACCTGCAAATGGCCGCCGTCATATTTAGCGGCCAAATCGACTTCTTCCGTGCGTGAAAAAATTTTCACGCTAAGCTCCGTTCCTATACCGATACTGTTTCTTGATTCAATTGATGAACAGTATTAAAAGCACCGCAACTTCGAGCGCAAAGCGCTTGCAACTGCAAGCGCTTTGCGCTTGGCCTTTAAATATGCTCTATACTATTCTATTTATGAAATAGTATAAAAATTATGACGGTGGAATAACGAATGGGACATGGCTCACGGTTCATTAACCGGAATGCAGAATGCTATTGAGCCTTTCGGCAATCGCTTTAATAAAAACTTCCGTATTTGCGATAACCGGAGTCAGACCTTCAGCCATATCAGCCAAATCCTTCGTCATGATGCCGTCGCTCAGCGTTTCAAGACAGGCCTGCTCGAGCGAATGACCGAAGTTTGTAAGCTGTCGGTTTTCATCGAGCTCGCCGCGCTTTTTCAGCGCACCGCTCCACGCAAATATTGTCGCCACAGGATTAGTGGACGGTATTTCACCCTCCAGATATCTGTAGTAATGCCGGGTAACGGTTCCGTGGGCGGCTTCAAACTCATATTTCCCATCGGGTGAAACCAGAACGGAAGTCATCAGCGATAAGCTGCCGAATACGGTAGAAACCATGTCGCTCATCACATCACCGTCGTAATTTTTGCAAGCCCAGATATAGCCGCCTTCGGAGCGAATCACGCGGTGTACCGCATCGTCTATCAAGGTGTAGAAATATTCAATATTAAGTCGCTTGAATTCGTCTGCATAATCGGCATAAACCTTTTCAAATATTTCCTTGAAGGCGCCGTCATAGACTTTCGAAATAGTGTCCTTTGTGGAAAACCAGAGATCCTGTTTTGTGTCCACGGCATAATTGAAACAAGAGCGGGCGAAGCCTTCAATCGATTGTTCCGTATTGTGTATGCCCTGTAAAACAGCGGGGCCGGTCAGCTTCTGGACTGTCTGCTTAACGTTTTTTCCACTTGTGCCGGTAAAAATCAACTCTGCCGTACCCGGCTCTTCGGTGCGAAGCTCCACGCCTTTGTAGACGTCTCCGTATGCGTGACGGGCGATGGTGATCGGTTTTCTCCATCTGGGAATGGCAGGTTTAATGCAATCGACAATGATCGGCGCCCTGAATATCGTTCCGTCCAGAATGCTCCGGATCGTTCCGTTCGGGCTTTTCCACATTTCCTTTAGATTATACTCGCTCATTCTGGCCACATTGGGCGTGATCGTCGCACATTTTACGGCTACGCCGTATTTTTTTGTGGCTTCCGCAGAGTCAATCGTAACCTGGTCGTTCGTCCGGTCACGTTCAACAAGACCGAGGTCATAATACGCTGTTTTCAGGTCAACAAAGGGGAGAATCAGCATATCTTTTATCATACGCCAGAGAACTCTGGTCATTTCGTCTCCGTCCATTTCCACAAGCGGGGTCGTCATTTTTATCTTTTCCATCAAAGTGCTCTCCGTTTCTTTTGATTTTCAATGACGCTCTGGTCAGATTCCGGCATGTCCGGCTTTGTAAAAGTTCATCAGACAGCCGTCCAGCAGTATGCTTTTTTCGTTTTCCGTCAGTCCGGTCAAATGAAGAACAATATCCTCTGCCTGACCACCGGCATTCCGTGTTTGCTGCCCGATTACCTTGGCGGGAATGTTTTCTTTACCTGAGCGGATCGCCTCTCGGATATCCGGTATAAAAATATAAGTGCCCGTTTCATACGCAAACGGATTATCACGGCCGATAGTGAATGGTATGATACCCCAGTTGATGCAGTTGCTGCGGTAACGTTTGGTTGCGTATTCGTAACAGATATTTGCACCCCCGCCGAGCACCTTCTGGCAGGAGGCGGCCTGTTCACGGGCGCTTCCGTCGCCGGGCTTTCTGGCAAAAAGGCAGGAAACAACATCGGTTGTTTTGGCAAGAGTCAAAGGATCGTGTGATACGGCGGCCAGAATATCGATCACTTCAGACGGGGTGTCTCCGGCCCTGCGCCTTTGGTCAAGCTCACGAATCGCTTTGGAAATGCCCGTATACTCAGGCGCCCTTCTCGAAAGCGTAAATTCCGACAGCCTGATCGGGTTTGAACGATATGAGGATGTTTCACCGGACGGGATAAGCTCATCCGTTGTCGTCACATCATCGTGAATCACCGCAGCAAGCTTTATCAGCAAATTGTCACCCAGCGCATAAAACGTTGGCCAGTCAGTGATATTCGGACCTAATATCAGATTAGTATTCGGGTCCGGTTTATTAAAACCGTTATAAACCCTTTTTTGATAAATCGTATCATCATAAACGTATTCATGGGGGTTTGTCTCGTAATCAACATCGGTTGCCGCTGTAATTATCCCACCGTTTAAAGCTGTTGCCGCAATTGAGCGGGCGTCCATCAAAGCGACGGCAGAAATTTGCCCCTCTCCCGGTTTTGAACCCTCCCGGTTCGGAAAATTCCTTGTCGCATGCCTGATGCTGAGCGCGTTATGCGACGGTGTGTCGCCCGCTCCGAAGCAAGGTCCGCAGAAAGCGGTTTTCATGACGGCGCCGGCTTGCATCAGGGTTTCGGCGGTACAGTCTTTTGTTATGGCAAGATTGATCGGAGCAGAGGCAGGATATACGGAAAGATTGAAGATTCCGTTGCCGGTTCCGGCTCCGTCGAGGATGGCGGCGGCTTCTACCAGATTGTCATACATGCCGCCGGAGCAGCCGACTATGATACCCTGATCGGCAAAAACCTTTCCGTCAGCGATCTTCTCCGTTAAACTCAGCTCGACCTGTCCTTCAAGCGAGCGGTTGCATTCTTCCTGAACCTTTGACAATATACCCAGCGGATCCGCTTGAAGCTGCTTGATTGTATACGCGTTAGACGGGTGAAACGGCAATGCGATCATACATTCCTGACTGGATAAATCGATGGTTATCATACTGTCGTAATAGGCGGTATCATCCGGGCGCAGTTCTTTAAATGAATCGGGCCGTCCTACCATATCGTAGTATTGTTTCACTTTTTCGTCTGTAATCCAAATGGAGGACAGGCAGGAAGTCTCGGTTGTCATTACATCAATACCGATCCGGAAATCCATCGGCAGGTCTTTTACGCCCGGTCCTGCGAATTCCAGTACCTTGTTTTTAACGAGTCCGTCCGCGAATACCGTCTTACATAAGGAAATCGCAACATCATGCGGCCCTACGCCTTTTCGCACGGAGCCTTCCAGCCATACAAGGACCACCTCAGGTGCATCAACATCGTAGGTATTGCCAAGCAGTTGCTTAGCCAGTTCTCCGCCTCCCTCACCGATACCCATGGTACCGTAACAACCATACCTTGTGTGGCTGTCCGATCCCAAAATCATACCGCCGCATGAAGTGAGCTTTTCTCTGATATACTGATGACATACCGCGATATTCGCAGGCACATAAATCCCGCCGTATTTTTTGGCAGCAGACAGTCCGAAGGCGTGATCATCTTCGTTAATCGTGCCACCGACAGCGCAAAGGCTGTTGTGGCAGTTTGTCAGAACATAGGGCAGCGGGAATTTTGTTATGCCGCTGGCTCTGACCGTTTGAATGATTCCGACATAAGTGATATCGTGAGACAGCAGCGCGTCGAATTTCAAACGCATTTTGTTTGACCGATTCGACTGATCATGTGCGCGCATGATTTTGTATGCGATCGTACCTTCTCTCGCGGTTTCGGGTTTGGGTAAATCTGTATCCGCTTTGTTTATTAAGGCTCCGTTTTTCAGGAAAACGCCGCCTGAATGGTATTTGACCATCTTTTAGGATCCTTTCTTTTCAGGTATTATACCTGTTCATCGCTCGGTCTATATCGAAAGAAATAATGCACGCCACAGCCTCCGCCGCTTTGGCGGCGGCTTCGCGGATTGTTTTCAAGTCCTGCCCGGACGGCTTTCCTATCACCCAGTCGACCATGTCGAAATCCGGGTGCGGGGGAGAACCGACGCCTATTTTCACGCGCGGAAAATCGGCTGTTCCGAGCCCGGCGATAATACTCTTGATTCCTTTATGACCGCCGTCGCTGCCGTTTCTTTTTATTCTGAGCTTACCAGGTGAAATATTAACATCATCAAATACAACCAGAATTCTCTCCGGTGGGATTTTGTAAAACTTTGCGGCGGGAACAACCGCATCTCCGCTTAGGTTCATATATGTCTGCGGCTTCATGAACAAAACCTTACGGCCCCCGAGTGAATCGATGCCGGTAAGCGATTTGAATTTAAGCTTGTTTATCTTTATTTTATTTCTTGCACAAAGCTCATCTGATGCCATATATCCGGCATTGTGACGCGTGTTTTCGTACCGTAAACCGGGATTGCCCAGAAAGACGACAAGCCATTCCGGCGACCCCCTGTTCATGAAGTTTTTTAACACAGTGAACCTCCCGGTTGTATAGAGGTAAATGCTACGGCATTATCGCACAATATACCTGTATCTGCGCAATTCGGCGATACGGCATGATGATTATTTTACCATAGATACGCAAAGAATGCAAAAGAATGTGACAAAGGGAGTTCAATTTAAGGATTTACGAAAACCAGTAAATTTTTGGCCGACTCTCTTCAAGCGGAGGCTCTAAATTAAAGACTGCACCGAAGGATAATACCTTTAATGCAGTCTTTCTTAATGTGTGTTATTTTCAGATAAATATTTGTGTTGTATTCTTTTGAATATGTCAGAGGGCATATCAATCGTATTCATTTTCTACCTATTTATAAGCAAGAAAAAAACTATTAAATGGATAAAGCACCTATTTTTAAGGTTTATACCATTTCTCTTGTTACCAATACAAACGTGCATATTAACCTTTGCATTCCGATAATTCCTCATGTGTCCTGCTCGATCAATTTGCTCTGCTTCATAACAAGGATTCTGTTTACCGGTCTAACTGAAGCCAATCGATGTGTTACGATAGTGAAGTTTTTGAAACTTCTGCAAATCGATTAAATATCTTTGCTTCTTCAGTAGGGTCAATGGCTGCCGTTGGTGCATTCAGAACAATGAATTGGTGTTTTCGGAAAATGTAGCCTCGTCCTGAATTAAACCCATGTAAGTGATATGTGCAAATTTCTCACTTTCAAGCCGGCATTCGTGGCCAACTTTCAGATTGCATTCTGATTTAGACATGGTATTATATGGACAGACAGGAATATATTGAGCAGCTTTGAGCAGTGGAATAGTTATATAACCTTAGGTTGTTGGGAGAGGAAGCCAATGGATGATTTAATTAAATTTGAAGTTGTAAGGCCGCCTAAGTGTTTGATCATCGGTAAAGAAATTCGGTACAGCGACGAAGCTTTGAATAATGGAGACAATCGACTTCCCGCGTTTTGGAACGAGTGTTATTTGGATAACATCTTTGTTCCGCTTAAATCGCAGGTTGAGTATATTTACAACGATTCTCACGCGGGTGTTTTTACTGATTGGTACTTAAGCGATGGCGACTTTTCCTATATCGTCGGGATGCTGATGAAAGAGGGCGCGGCTGTTCCGGAGGGATATTGCCGTGCGTGAATTGGCAGAGACGGACGCGGCGCTTTGCTGGATCAAAAGTAAATCCTTAAGCGAGACCCGCGCCGTCCCCTTTGACTCTGCGGCGAAAGCGATAAGAGAAATTGGCCGAAGCTGCGTGAATATGAAGTGGTGCATAGACCTTTATCATCAATCCCGTTATGCCGTGCCGGACAAAAACGGCTATGTTATTTTAGACTGCTATATACCACTTGATTAACGAAAGGAGAAAATCATGGCAGCACAAGAAATAGAAGATGCTATTAAAAGTGTTCTTGAAGGCGACACACACAAAAACGCGCTGGATTTTGTTGCGTACTTAGAGGCGAAGGGATTGCCGTTGGATGAATCCGATAAGTATTGGGATGTTAAGTGCAATGGCAGGACCGTCTGCGCTTTATGGATCGACGGCTCTGACAGCGTACCCGGCCCTTGGACCATCTGGTCTGCGGAGGAACCCGACAGCTGGGCCTACTGGTCTGACGGTGAAGAAAACAGGAAATATATCAACGCAATGGTTGACGAGTATATAAAAGAAATCGCTTGGGTAAATGTAAATGTTTGCGGAAATTGTGGTGGTTGCGGCAAGCCGGGAGGAAGACGTAAGACTGTTCTCGGAAAGGATTTTGACGGTCTCTGCAACGCTGCAATGCAGTTTGTCAATCCGAATGCGGAAGCTCTGGCTTGTGCTAAGAAGATGGTAGATATAAGGATAGCTGATATTCTAAATGATGTTGAGCGTGTCTGATAAGCATAGCACTAAACCGCTGCCGCGGTGATATTGAAAGCAGTTTCATCAGTTGTTCACGAAAACGCTCTTATCAGGCTTTATGTTCTTGACGGGGGAAAAGCGCTCCACAAGGGTGTCGTGGATACCTTCGGCAAATCCGCCTTCATTCAATACCGTCAGGTACAAAAAAACGAAACGTACTATCCCATCTACCGAAAACGGAGCGGAAAACACATCAATTACCATGACCATACGTCATGCAGCGGCAGGGTTTAAAGAAGCGGAAAAAGGCTTCTGAAGAATCAAAAATATCGTCAATCAACTGTCCTTATTGCTTTACTGGATAATCAGATAGCAGATTCAAAAATTATATTTGCGTAACATGAGCTTTCAGGAGATATTTGGAGCACGGAAGAAGGGGCTGTAGCAAAACGAAAATTGCTACAGCCCCCGATTTATGCTCTGAAGCTGATTCTGAAGCCAAGGAAAGTAACCGTGGGGACGGTTCTCGCGGTTGACACCGCTCCCACAGATATGTTACGATAGCCTCGAGGGTGGAATAATATGCCAGGAAGAGCAAGACAAAAAAGTGAAAGCCGCAAGCATAATACTACTAAAAATATGGGTATATCCACAAGACAGCTGGAGCGTTTGACGGGAATAAGCAGAGCAACTATCCCGAAAGCATATACCGTAAGAACCGTCAGACTGTGTCAAAAGTCTTCAAAAATTCAGTAAAAAATGATATAGTAACCATAGCAGAACAAAAGGCAAATCGGGGGTATTGCTATGGGATATGTAATAGGAGAAAGCAGAGACCAAGTGATGATGCTGGCATTGTACGAAATGGTAGCAGTAGACGGGACAAGAATCAAGGCAAGTAATAACAAGAAAATGAGCTTTAGCCGCAAGAAATTGGATGCAAGGCTTAAGCATATAGACAAGCAGATAAAAAATACCTAGGGCAACACCGCACAGAAAAAGGATGCGGTAAACTCTACGATATGGTAAAATAGGAGCATGAATAAACAGCTAAGCCTGTCGGGGCTAACCGACGAATTGGCTCAGGCCAAGACGCGCAAAAAAG
>JAAYJC010000165.1 GCA_012523085.1 Clostridiales bacterium | reverse complement strand
CCCTTTATTGTTTGGCAATGGAAGCCGCGGGTTTTCTGCCATCGGGCTTTTTACCCTTGCTCTGCCATCTCCCTGAGCTGCCTGCTTGAATACCGGTACTGCCTATCGCAAAACTGACAGGTGATTTCAAAGCTGTCCTGCTCTTCACTGAGCTCCAGCAGTTCTGCCTTTCCCATGCTCTTCAGCGCGCCGGTAATGCGCTCTTCGGAGCAGTAACAACGGTATTCGACCGGCATCTCAGCTAAAATCTTCGGGGACAGACCGTTCAGCAAGCGCAGTAGAATATCGGCAGGCGACATCCCCTCATTTAGCAGCGCAGTGACCGGGCCTAATTTGTTTACGGCTTCTTCAAGCCGCTCGGCTGCGTTGTCATCCGCCCCCGGCAAAAGCTGTAAAATATAGCCACCCGCAGCCAAAACCGACTGATCCACATCCACAAGGACACCCAGTGCACAAGCTGACGGAATCTGGTCGCTTTTCACAAGATACTCAGTAATATCTTCGGCTATCTCTCCGCTTTTCAGTTCGACCATGCCGATATACGGCTCTTTTAAACCCATGTCGCGGATAATGACCATCTGACCAAGGCCGACACCTCCCCCGACATCAATCTTTCCGTCCTTGCGCAAAGGCAGATCGGCACCGGGATTTTGCATATACCCGCGTACATTTCCCTCGCCGTCGGAGACAACGCATAAGGAACCCAGCGGACCGTCGCCCCGAATCTGGACCGTAATGGAATGCCTGATGTTTTTCAGCTGCGCGCCCATCATCGAGGCTGCGGCTAATGTCCTGCCCAGCGCGGCGGTTCCAAGCGGAAGGCAGCGGTGTATCTGCCGTGCGCGCTCTGTCATGTATCGCGATGTAATCGCATCGGCGCGGATTAACCCGTCCGCCGTCACAGCTCGCACAATATGGTCCTTCATGCCCGGCGTTTTGTTTTCATTATCATTTTTCATATGTGATTATTTCATCCAATCTCTTTCTCGGACGCTTCTTCCGGTTTCTATCTATTATAACATGCCGGCTTCCCGGCACAAACAGCAGGATAAAATCGTTTATTATTATAGTATTCCCTTGTAATTGAATCAAGCGGCAATAAGATGCAGCCTACCGTTGCATCTTATTGCCGCCGGCAAAACCGTCTCGCTTTATTGCCCAAAATTTAGGATGATTGCAGCACTGATTTTTGTTGATATGCATTGGGTAATCATATATTATGGCATAAACAGCAAGCAATTTGAATTTGTCTGTATAAGAAGTACAGCATACCGAAGGGGGTTTACATAATGCCAAGGTATCCACTGGACAGAAGAGAACGGTCGGAACCGGAAAAATCCATCAATATTCTGCAAATGGCAAGGAACAATGATTTTAACTCATACAAGCACGGGATGCCCATGAATCGTGCGCCTTTCTGCGGTGTCTTTGCGGATAAAAAATGCATGTTCGTTTTTGAAAACTGCGAGATCAAGTATGAATTCCGGAATATGCATGGGCTTCGCTGGTTTTTACCCGGTAGCGGATGGCAGGAGGAATATTATGAGTGCTACGCTTCCTCAGCCGATAATCTGTATTTTCTATTCCATGAGAAGAAGGACGCCGTCCCGCCCGCCAGCCGTGCCTTTGCAATTGATCTTGATAACAATCAAGTCACGATGCTCAGCTGCGTTGTGGGCGGATGCGAAGACAATCTGAACAGCGACATTGATATTACCGCGCATTTCGGTTATATAGACTTTTATGACGGCAAGCAGCCGCCCAAAGACCGGCATCATTATACCACCGAAATGGTCCGCAAAGTGGTTATGTGGCGTGTAAATACCTGGTGCCTGATCCACTATTACACCAGCAGGCAGTATTTCACCAATCAGGTCTTGATTGGTGAAAATGGTCTGGTTGCGTCGGAGCCGGCCAGGCACATTAAGCTGAGAGACAATGTATATCTCTTCCATTGGCGGGAAATGACTGCCGGCGGCGGCATGGGTACCGACATCATGGATTTTAACAGGTTCCGCGGGGTTGGTATGTTTTACGGCGTTGGAGGCGGTGGAAAATGCATTAACGGTTTTCAGCGCGAGGATGGTAAATTCCTGTCTCTCGAGGATCTCGCTTTATTTGAAAAAGTCTTTGAGGAAAAGGGCGAAAGAGCGGCTATGGAGGCCATGGGCGTCGATCTCAGCGAGCGGACGGTCGATTTGATTTATGTATGATCTCCGACGATTTTGAAATAAGCAGAACCAAAGAGACATTATCCCAAAATGATATAACCATGCCGAAGGAGGAAGCAAAATGCCCAGAATTCCAAGAGACAGAAAACGCAGACCCGAGGCACTGACGTCTAAGCAGGTTCACGACATGGTCAGACGCCCGTTAAATAATCCTTATACCGCTATGTGCATAAATCGCCCGGATCTTTCTGACTTCTTTACCGGGAAGGAATTTTCGATTCATTGTGACGGCGTTCCGGAAATCAAATTCAAGGTCAGCGGTATCAATACGCTTCATTGGTTCAAAAACGGCGTGGACGGGGGCTGGGAAGAAGAATACTATGAATGTTATGAGTCCTCATCCAAAGGCCTTTATTTTCTTTTTCATCAGGTAAAAAACGATCTCAGCTGCAAGCTGCGCATTTTAGCCGTGGACACCCAAAGCCGCTTGGTGACATTGGTTTCGGGTGTAATTGGTCTTATGGACTATACCCCGAGAGATACCGACGCGACACCATTTTTCGGATACATTGACTGGTATGACGGCTCTGAACCTCTCTGGGAACGCCATGCGCATACATTGGAAATGATCCAGAAAAATATCCTCTGGAAAGTCAACTCTTGGTGCCATATTCACTACTATACATCCAGACACTATTTTACTAGCCAAACATTCGGTGACGAAAACGGCTTTGTTGTCTCCGAACGCGGACGCCATATAAAACTCAGGGATAATGTCTATCTTTTCTATTGGAGAGACATGCAGGGCAGCGGAATCCTGAGCTGCGAAATCATGGATCTTAACACGTTTTCCGGCGTGGGCGTAAATTACGGTTTAACCGATTATCAATTCATCTGCAGCGGTTTTACCCGTGAAAACGGCCGCTTTGTGACTGACGGGGAACTTGCCGAATTTGAACGGATATTTGAGGAAACAGGGGATCAAAAACTCGCGCTGAAAACCGTATTCGATGTTGATATAAACGACATGACCACTCAGATCCTGAACTGCTGATACTGTTTTATTTTTGTTATCAAGGGGAGCTTGCTGAACGTACAAAACGAGCAGCAACTCCCTTGTGTTTTAAACGCAGGCTTCCAATACTGTTCTTCAATTAAGTCGGAGATCAGTATTACGCCGGTATTTGTGGATAAACCGTCAATATTTTAGCCGATTGTGCTTTTTCTTTACCTGCCCATTGTGGTATAATAAAAAAGTAAATACCTGTCGGGCTTATTCCGGGGTAAAAGGAGAAAACACATATGCAGAGATTGATAGGGACCGTCTCAAGAGGTATTCGCGCCCCGATTATTCGTCAGGGGGATGATATTGCGGACATTGTTGTATCCAGCGTGCTGAACGCTGCGAAAAGCGAGAATTTTAAACTGCGTGATCAGGATGTTGTCGGCGTAACGGAAGCCGTCATTGCCAGAGCACAGGGAAATTATGCTACCGTTGATCAGATTGCATCTGATATTCGGAATAAATTCGGTGATAACCCTATCGGCGTTATATTTCCGATATTGAGCCGTAACCGTTTTGCCATCTGCCTGAAAGGGATCGCAATGGGCGCAAGGAAAATCATTCTTATGCTAAGCTATCCGGCGGATGAAGTGGGAAATCATTTGGTCGAGCTGGATGACCTTGATGAAAAGGGCATTGATCCATGGTCCGAAGTCTTAACCGAAGCGCAGTACCGTAAGCTGTTCGGCTGCCGGAAGCATCCTTTTACCGGCATTGATTATATCGACTACTACAAGGAGCTTATTCAAAGCGCGGGCTGCGAGGTTGAAATCATCCTCGCAAATGACTGCCGGACTATTTTACAACATACCGATTATGTCCTCAGCTGCGACATCCATTCCCGTGATAGAACAAAGCGGCTGCTGAACGCCGCGGGAGCAAAGCTTGTGTATAATCTTAGCGATATTTTGACGGCAGCGGTTGACGGCAGCGGGTATAACGAATGTTATGGCCTGCTGGGCAGCAACAAATCATCGGAGCAATCCGTAAAGCTGTTCCCCCGCGACTGTATGCCCATTGTCGAGAAAATCCAAAACGGCTTTCTTAAGAAAACAGGAAAGCATGTTGAGGTTATGATTTACGGAGACGGCGCTTTTAAAGATCCGGTGGGGAAGATATGGGAACTGGCCGATCCCGTCGTATCACCGGCCTATACCGCGGGTCTTGAGGGGCAGCCCAACGAGATTAAGCTAAAGTATCTCGCCGATAACGATTTCGCAGATTTGTGCGGCGAGGAATTGCAAACTGCCATTTCCGACTATATACGCAGCAAAAGCGATGATCTGGCCGGTTGCATGATATCCCAGGGAACAACTCCCCGCCGTTTAACCGATCTTATCGGTTCCCTGTGTGATCTTACCTCCGGCAGCGGCGATAAGGGCACCCCGATAGTATTGGTTCAGGGTTATTTTGATAATTACACCAAATAGCGTCATTGTTGAAAGGCTGCCAGGACGTTTCGATGTCTTGGCAGCCTTTTTGTGCTCTAATTCATGTCTGCTAAACAATTCAAAAACGCAACAACTGCAATACTTTGACAGCGTTTTTGAATTGTTTATTCAGGCGGACAATCAGTAGATATTAATTCATCCTCCCGGTTTTTTTGCTATGATTTTATTCAGCTTCTCCGACATTAAAAGCATGAGCATGGCAAAGAAAATCAGAAACAGCGGAAAGAGCCCGATGTGTACATGGTCCGCGATTAAGCCGAAGAGCGGCGGAATAAACGTGCTTCCGGTATAGGCGCTTGCCATTTGAATACCGATAATTGCCTTAGCATTCTCTTTTCCGAAATTTGATGGTGTTGAATGGATAACCGACGGATATACTGGAGAACAGCCAAGACCGGTAATAACCAACCCCGCCAAAGCTGTTGCATCTCCGGCACCAGGAAGTGAAATGAAAACGACGCCGCATATGATGATGACGATACCATACCGGGTCAGGAGTTTATCTCCGATTTTCTCGGAGATAAACCCACACAAAAAGCGGCCAAAGGTTATGCCAAGGAAAAACAAAGAAGCAAATGTTGCAGCCGTTTCGGAACCTATCCCGCGAAACTCAACTAGATAGCTGCTTGCCCACAAGCCTGCCGTTGATTCCAGGGCGCAATAGCCGAAAAATGTGAGTAATATGAAATTGACGCCCCTTTTTTTCATTACCTTTCGCAAGCTCAAGGCAGCAGCCGCTTGACTATCGCTGTCATTGATCCTCTTTCTTTTCCATAACGGCAGGCTAAGAAAAAGGATACCTGTTAAAATAAACTGCACTATGGCGACTGACCGGTAACCGCTGTTCCACCCGCGCCCGCCCACCAGACAATACCCCATAATGTAAGGGCTGACTGCTGCTCCAACGCCCCAAAAGCTATGCAGCCAGCTCATATGCCTTGCGGCATAATGCAGCGCGACATAGTTATTCAAAGCGGCATCAACCGCGCCCGCACCAAGTCCGTAAGGAACGGCCCACAGGCAGAGGAGAATAAAGCTATGGGAAACCGAAAAACCGAACAGCGCCGCCGCCGTCATCATGACGCTGATTAGCATAATAAACCCGGTTCCGAGTTTTCGTGTTAATCTATCGGTCATAAGACTGGATACAATTGTTCCGCCGGCAATAATCATTGTTATGATTCCGGCATAAGACATTGGTACGTTAAGCTGCCCGTACATAACCGGCCATGCCGACCCTAAAAGAGAGTCCGGTAAGCCAAGGCTGATAAAGGCGATATAAATGATGATCAACAACAGCGCGTACATATAATCTCCGGGCAAGCAAAAGACTGCTTACTTGCTTGTCAATTTCAGCTTTTTTGT
>JAAYJC010000164.1 GCA_012523085.1 Clostridiales bacterium | reverse complement strand
GACGGCGAGGACGACGATTGCTGCTGTTGCTGTTGTGACGACGATGAGGAATCTTTGTTTTTCGAAGTAAAATGTCCGTCCTGCTCAAATGAAATATCTATAGACGAAAGTGTTCTTGCAAAGGGCGGCATCTCCTGTCCGAATTGCGATGAGAAGCTGGAGTTCGATTTCGACGAAGACGACGAAGACGAAGACGACGAAGACGACGAAGACGGCGAAGAATAAGAATAAATGCAAAGAGGCTTCCGAAACCGGAAGCCTCAGTTTTTTAGCCTAAAGATCATTATCTTTAAGAACGTGGCCATAATACCGTTCTTCAACTTATTCGAAGAACGGTATTAATACTAAACGTGTTTCGCAAAACACATTTGCAAAAAGAGCAAAAACTGTCCTTTTTGACAGCAAAACAAGCCTGTTTGCTGTTTCAGCAGGCATTAATATAGGTTTTCAAAAACAGGCCTGACGAAAGGATTTTTATACCTGATTTTTCCTTGCGTATCCTTTCCATGCTCTATTGCCTCATGCGGGCAGCGGTGCAGACAGGCAAGGCACATGGTGCATTCACCCTCCCATACAGGTCGGCCGGATCCGTCTTTTTGGATGCAGCGCATAGGGCATAACGCATAGCAAGTTCCGCAGGCGGTACAGGCATCGGTTACATGAAGATTGCTGCTGCCTCCGGACGTGCTTATCAGGCTCGTCTTCATATACAGCTCTTTTGGCGGATTATTGTCAATATAACCGGGTGATCTGGCTTTCACGGAGAGAATAATGGCATCCAAAGCCTTGTCCGCGGAAGACAAAATAGAATTCAATTCATGCTCGGGCGGAAGATCCGACCACAGGATAAAATTATCCGGCATCACAAGATCAAAGGAGCCGTGAAAGGGGATCGATTTTGCCCCGAGCATCGTCGACAGCGCGGCCGAAGTATGTCCCGAGCTCTCTCCGCAGGTAAAAATGCCGTACACATAGAGATCAGCAGCATTCACAAGCTCCAGTTTTTCGATAAATTTCGCGACCGCACCGGGCAATGTCCAGGCAAAGGTCGGAATCACAAAACCAAGATATGTATTACCGGTAAGATCGAAAGAAAAATGCCCGTCCCTGAGTGCCACGCCGATTGAAACAAGCTTGTCGTTTGTCTGATCAGCGAGCTTTTCTGCGGTATACTGAGAGTTTCCGGTTGCTGAAAAATAAAATATCATAAAAGCCCCCATTCTGCCGCGAAGCGGCAACACAAATAGCAGCGTGAAGTATTTTCACAGCGTGAAGTGTTTCACGCTGTTACTCCACAAAACGAAGGCTGATGTCCAGCGCGGTGACGCTGTTTGTGAGCGCTCCGATCGATATATAATCGATGCCAAGCGCAGCAATCAAGCTTAGGTTTTTGCTTCCCATATTACCCGAAGCTTCTATGAAAGCCTGGTCATTAATGTGCGCTACTGCCTCAGTCATATCCTCCAATGTCATATTGTCCAGCATAATCGTGTCTACGCCTGCCTGCAGCGCTTCGTCAATCTGCGCGATGCTTTCGCACTCCACCTCGATGCGAAGCGCATGGGGCGCTATGCTTCTTGCTCTGTTCACGGCATTGGTGATACTGCCCGCGGCCTTGATATGATTGTCCTTTATCAAAACACCGTCGGCAAGATTAAATCTGTGGTTTCTCCCGCCCCCGGTGCGAACCGCGTATTTTTCAAGCGTTCTGAGTCCCGGTGTGGTTTTTCTGGTATCGACTATTTTGGTTTTTGTCCCTTTTACCAGCGCGACCGCTTGCGATGTGCGCGTTGCGATGCCTGACAATCTCTGCAAGAAATTGAGGGCGACTCTTTCTCCGGTTAAAATAGCTGCGGAAGGTCCTTCGACGGATGCGATAATGTCTCCGGGTACGATTCTGTCACCGTCATTTTTTATTGCGCTAATGGTTATCTTGTTATCGAGGATCGTTAACACCCGGGCAAATACGGGTAATCCGCAAAGGATGCCGTTATCCTTCGATATCAGATTCGCTTTTGATACCGATTTCTGATCTATGCATGCTGTTGTCGTTATATCTCCGGTTCCGATATCCTCTATCAGTGCATTTTTGATGATGTCATCAGCTGCAAGGAAATTCGGCATGGTTAACATACGATTCATCCTCCTCAATGTAATGTGCTCCGATGCTCTTGGGACGCCCCAAGGCAGCTTCGACGATGGCCTTTGCCACAGTCACGATATTTAGCAGCTCCAGATATTCTTTACCGGGGCCATAACCGCTGTTAAGCCGCTCAAACAGCGCATCAATCGCAATTTTTGCTGATCTCAGGCCGGATAGCGTACGAATTGCCCCACAGTTCATATGCATAATATTCTGCAGGCGAACCCTTTCTGCAAAATAATCCATTTCCAATATAGGGCGGCTTTCTGTTTCGGGGAAGGGACAGGAAAACTTGATCTTTTTTTGAAGAGACAGGCTGATATCGGCTGCGGCTCTCCGGCCGAAAACAAGGCACTCCAACATAGAATTGGAAGCGAGTCTGTTCGCGCCGTGGACACCCGTACAGGCGGTTTCACCGCAGGCATATAGGCCCGGAATGCTGGTTTGACCGTAAAGACCGGTTTTTACACCGCCCATCAAATAATGCTGAACCGGAACGACCGGGATCCATTCCTTTGCAATATTAATACCATGACGGAGGCATTCATTATAGATTGTCGGAAAACGTTTGGATAGAAATTCCTCGGGTTTGTTGGTAATATCCAGAAATACATTGGTGTCTCCGGAGCGCTCAAGCTCGTGAATCACACCCCGTGCCACGATGTCCCTGGGGGCCAGCTCATTGAGTTCATGCTTTCCCAACATGAACCGAACGCCTTCGCGGTTCTTGAGCAGAGCACCTTCGCCGCGCATAGCTTCCGAAATCAGAAACGCGCGATTATCACCGGACTCACTATACAAGCCGGTGGGATGAAACTGAACAAATTCGATATCCTTAAGTTTTGCCCCTGCCCGGACAGCGGCTGCAATACCGTCACCGGTTGCGACATACGGATTTGTGCTTATCTTATATACCTGCCCTATGCCGCCCGTCGCCAAAACAATGTTGGATGTTTTGATATGAACATATCTGTCGTTTTGGTCACGGATTACAAGACCGCATACATGGCCCGCTTGATTTGTCAGTATATCAATAAAAAGCGTATATTCCATATAAACGGTATTTGGGCGATTCAGAACATGAACGGACAATGCCTTTACCGTCTCTCGTCCCGTTGCGTCGCCGCCGGCATGAACGATACGGTTATGCCTGTGGCCGCCTTCGCGAGTAGTTAACAAATCGCCTTCACTGTTTAAATCAAAGGGCACTTTCATTTCAACCAGCGTTCGAATATCTTTGGGACCCTCATCAACGAGGACTTTGACCGCTTCTTCATCGCACAAGCCGGCGCCGGCAATGAGTGTGTCTTCAAGATGGAATAAGGGTGTGTCATCGCTGTTTATAGCGGCGGCAATACCGCCTTGCGCAAGCCATGAGTTGGAAAGATCCACACCCTCTTTTGTGATCAGGCAGCATGAGAACTTGGAATCAATGTTAAGCGCGGTGTAAAGCCCGGCAAGGCCCGTCCCAATAATGACACAATCAAAACTGAGTTCTCTGTCCGGCTTTATAGCATTGTAAAAAGCGTATCGCATGTAAAATAATCCTGCTTCGCCGTACAGCGAAGCATTTTTCTCCTTTTGCAGTTTTTAATCTATGCGGGAAATATAAAATGATTCAGCCTTTTAAGAAAACCGCTCCGAAAACACCGGAAATGATGATAAGCAGTATTGGACTGGCTTTCAACCTGATCATCAAAAATGAAGAGGCAAGGGCAATGAACAAAACGGGAATATCGATGGACTGAAACGAAGCGCCCGGAAAAATAGCGGTTCCGCCTAAAGAGATCAGGCCCGAGAAAATCAATGAAAAAACGATCGGTTTGATTCCGGCCAGCACGGATTTGATTACCGGGCTTTGATTATACGCAAAAAACCATCTCGATACAAGCAGGCACAGAATAAAAGATGGCAGAGAGACACCGGCTGTTGCAAAAAAAGCACCGGGAAGACCGTATAGCTGCATCCCTGAAAATGTCGCGCAGTTGACAGCAAAGGGACCGGGTGTCATTTGAGAGATCGAAACCATATCGACAGCTTGCGTGATCGTCATCAGCCCGCGCTGCACAAGTTCTTGCTGTACCAGCGGTATCATTGCCATTCCGCCGCCAACAGTAAACAGGCCGATTTTAGCAAAGATAAAAAACAGTGACAGAAGCTCAGTCATTTCCGTTTACCCTCCACTTTTTCAGGATCACAAAATAGAGGATAAATCCGGCCAAGGCTCCGCCAATGATGATGTAAATGATATTCAGCGAAGGGAATAAGAAGATTAAAGCACAGGAAATAATGAAAATAATCACCGCATATCGGTCACAAAGATTGGCCTTGTACAGCTTGTTCAGTGTCGACACAAAAAGTGCGGCGACAACACCGCTGATGCCGCGAAGCGCACCCCTTACATAAGGATTTTCAATAAACGCCGAATAAAACACCGTAACGATACTCAGGACAATGAAAGAAGGGAGAAGGGTTCCGATGCCCGCAAAAATAGCGGCAGGTATTCCTGCCACCCGATAGGCTGTCAAAACCGAGGTGTTTAAAGCAATGATGCCGGGTAAAGTCTGTGCGGCGGCAGTGATATCGGAAATCTCAGTATCAGAAACCCATTTACGCTTTTCCGAAAACTCCAAATGAAAAACGGAGATCATCGCAAGGCCTCCGCCAAAGGTGATGAATCCGATTTTTAAAGTAATTAGAAAAATCTCCAAATAAAGCTTTACATTTATTCTCTTTATGGGATTGTTATGATTATCCATTAAAGGGCCTCGTAAAAAAGGTACGGCATTTTTGTTGCTATGGTTCTATGTTCATTGGGTGATTATATCAAATTCCGCCAGTGTTTGCAATAAATTGAGAAGCGATATGTTGTCATTTTTTTTTGAAATGGCAGGCCTGCATTTTTCGTTTTGTATGCTTGTGTGACGCGGCTTCGTCCGGTACTGTTTATCAGTTAAAGTGAAGTATAAAGTGAAGTATAAAGTGAAGTATATTCACGGCATAAAATTATGCAGCCACTATTCATGTAAGGCAATTGACAAAAAGCCTGCGCCGTGCTAACATGAAAATCGGTTTATTCAGGTGCGCATGCGCATGCAAATGAATACCATTATTAAACACGGAGAGATGTCCGAGTGGTTTATGGAGCTGGTCTTGAAAACCAGTGACCGGGCAACCGGCCGGGGGTTCGAATCCCTCTCTCTCCGCCAAAAATTATTCGAAAAGTCCGCATTTTACGGACTTTTCGGCATTTATTTGGCACATTTGGGGTCATAGTGTTAGAACAATAAAGGATTTCCCTTTATTGTCCCATGGCTTTTATCGGCTCCGATATTCCGGCCGATTGCTCGTCTTAAGCTGTAGGCGAGAAAGCCAAGACCCGGCTCTGCAACGTCTCCAATATGGATCAGTGGGTTTTCTCATTATACTATCGGGGTGGCGCATAATGTTGCCTTTAACGGTACTGAATATGAAACGCGTTGAATATATGTCAAAATGGTAAATAATAATCGAAAAATGACGATTAAGCCTATAGAGACACCCTTTAGCGCATTTAAGGGGATTGACAAATAAATCAAATTGTCCTATTTTATATATGAAACAGCTTTAATAATATACTTATTTATTATGTGGAAGATGTATTATGTCATTAAAACATGCTATTTTAGGATTTCTTTACAAGGAACCGTTATCGGGTTATGATCTGTCAAAAATGTTCGACGGATCCAGAACCAGTTATTGGACAGCTACACATACACAGATATACAGAACGCTTAATGAACTCAATGAAAGCGGTATGGTATATTGCTGGATAATCCAGCAGGAACAGAGTCCGAATAAAAAAAACTACCATTTGACCGAAAAGGGAAGAGAGGAACTGTTTAAATGGCTGAAATCAGACCAGGGGATGACGCCGATCAAAGACAAGTTTCTTCTTCAAATGTCGTTTATCAATATCTTGAGCGAGCAGGAGATCGATGAGGTGATTAACAACAGGATTAAACGAATCAAGAATCAAATCGATTCTCTGAGATGCGGAGATTACTATAAAGGACTTAAGTATGCAAAAAACGAACGGGAACGGCTTTTGATGTATACGGCGCTTGAATATGGCGTTGGGCTATACGAATTTGAACTGCAGTGGCTGAAGAGCTGCAGAGCAAAGCTGGATAACATAAACAGATTAAATGAATACAATTCGGATTCGGAATAAATGCAGAGGTAGCCGGAGATAGCTTTAATATGCTGTCTCCGGCTTCTTAGTCAAACGAAAAGCCATATTTAAATGCAGGTAAGCATCCTCCGAAGACCGGTAGTTATAGTTATTGCGCGCCTATATGACAGGTCTGCTTACAAAAAGGCATATTTTGTTTTATCAAAGATATATTGCACCGGCGAGCATATCGCCTTAAAAAAAGCCGGTATATACCTATGAATATATATAAATATGAAACAAATCACATATAATAAAACAGTAAGAATTCCGCAAAAATGAAAAACACAATGAGATGGTTTGATTTAGTATAAGCGGTGATTGATGAAGAGATTTAATACGCTTTGTTCTTCATAAACGGCTTGATCTTCTCGACGACATCGGAAAACCCCCATCTTTTGTATGTGCTGAGATGAAGAACCAGAGGCGGGATTAATACCTGAAATCCACCAAAGAAAACGGGCTCTAAGCGCGTAAAAGCATGTGGTCCGAAATGCACCGGCTCAGGTTGATCAACTGATAGATGCGGTTCTGCAGCAAAACAGACCCGGCAGTGCGAGTAGGCTGTTCCGAAGTATTTGACCCATTTACTGCGGGGACCGTTTTCCGTTGAAAAGACCGGTTCAATAATGTAGTTGCGAAATGCCTCTTTTAGCGCGGGCAGATCCTGCTCGCGAAAAATAAAATCAAGATCATCGACTTCAATTTCTATGCCCTTGAGTGCAAGTGCGGTCCTTCCCGAGATCCACCAGAGAATACCGGCTTTCTTTGCGATGGATGCAAAATGCGTAAGGCTCTCCCGCCATTTCATCGGTTCGCCCCTTTTTTCTTCGGTAAACATTTGCTCGGCATATTTAATATAATTCGATATGGTCCTGTTTTCGTTTTCGATGGGAAGCGGGAAGCGCTTTTCGTAAACATTGTCTGTTTTTACATAGTGGTGGTCAATTAAAGTTATTTCAAAGGAAGGGTCGGGCTCGATAATCTTATACACGAGCATGCTTTCATTTCGCAGCGCTGTAATTTCCATTTTCACAGTCCTTTAATCATGTAAACATGTTATTCGATGATTCCGACCATTTTCATCAGGAACTTCGCATTTGTCGAGGTTGACCGCCCTTGCCTCAGTAAATAATCAAAACTGATGGTATTGTCTGAAAACTGTTCGGAAAAGCTGTAATTTAGAACACGCAGGTGCTCATTTGCAAGCTCGCACAAAGCAAGATCATGTGTTGTAATCAGACCGATTGCACCCAGCAAATCCAGCTTTTCAATGACGGTTCTCGCGCCGATGAGCCTGTCGACAGAGTTCGTACCCTTGAAGATTTCATCGATCAAAAAGATCATATTGCGGTCATCCTTGGCAAGCTCAATAATTTTTTTTATGCGCTTGAGCTCTGCATAATACGTTGATACCCCTTCGTTTAAGTCATCCGAAATCCGCATCGAGGTAATGATAGAAAACGGCGTAAATGCCATGCTGTCCGCGCAGACAAAGCCGCCGGCTTGCGCGAGGACAAGATTGATACCGACAGTTCGTAAAAAGGTTGTTTTACCGGACATATTGGAACCCGATATGATGAATATGCTGTCATTGAGATTCATGTCATTGTTGACCCGCGTCTCATTGGGTAAAAGCGGATGTCCGAGGTTTTCCGCTTTTATCATTTTCCCTTCTTTGAGGATTTCCGGCAAGCAGGTATTCGCGCAAATATGGGGCATAATCGCAAAGCTCATCAGGCTTTCCAATTCACCGAGAATCATAAACCATTGTTCGGACATATCCGCATATTTCATTTTCCACTTCTCAAGCATTAAAGCGCAGCCGTAATCCCATAAAAACAACACATTGAACAGGAATAAGAGAATGCCGTTGCTTCTGATGTTAATCCTGTCCGAGATTTTACCGAGTTCATTGAATGCCCGGAAAGCCGACAGTCCGGAGGAGCAAAGCTTCTTTTGAAACGATATAAGCTTAACCGATTTAAACGATCTGTTCTGCATCAGCTGGATGATATCGCTAAAAAAGCTGAGCTTATAAGGCATACCGGCCGTTGAGCCCAGATATTTACTGGTTTTCAAGAGGCCTCCCAGCCAAATCAAACCTTGAAGGGATAACAAAGCGGCGCTTGCCAGATAAAAATACGGATTCTTTAGAAGAATCGTCGCGGCAATCGCCAATATGGTGAGTATGGGCATATAGGATACAATAAATCTAAAAAGGCCGGATTTGGTGAAGACATGTTTATCCTTAAGCTCTTTTACCAGCTTTTCAATGGACTTGTCCGTTCCGAATTGTGAAAACCTATATTCCAGTGCGTTATGAAACCCAATGTCTTCGCTCAGCTCTTCGATGGCTTTCTGCCTTTGTAGGAGCTCCTCAATGGAATAAGCCGGATCCAGAAGGCTTTCAGCAAAGGCTCTGCGGCCATACCAGGTATGCGTGGTATTGATATATTGAAACAGTGACTTTTTCCCGACGATATCCAGATCCATTGCGTACGGATGATCGGCGCTAAAAAACTCATCACCGCCGTCAAAGACCTCATTCCACCGTGAGGAAAGCCTGTCATGATGTCTCCTGTTGATTTCGAGCACGCCTTTATTAAGGTTAAGCGCCTTATGCAGTTTGTCATGATAGACCCACAATGCCGCCAATACGATCAGCAAAACAGTACATAGAAAAACCAGAGGCAAGGAGAAGCCTTTTACAAATTGAAAAATTACGCCAAGGGTAAAAAGCAAAACGAGTGCTGCTTTCAGATACCCAATGGCGTTAAAAACCGGTGTGCGCTTTTTTATGATATGCTCGCTGTCCGAAATCAGTTTCTGAAATTGCGTTTCCATTTAATCACCTGTTTGAACCGAATGCTGTGCAGAAAAAACAGCTTAATGCATTATAACTGCATTAAATTACCATGTCAAGGAATGAAAACAGCCATAAAAAGGTAAACTGCTCTCCCACCAATACACATAAATCGGAAAACAGCGATGAAAGCAATATCACAGACCTTAAAATAACAAATAAGAGGAAGATTGACAAACGCAATCGGCTGAACTACAATAAAATAGCAGGTGTTTTGCGTACTGCCTAAGAGCCAATTGAGTAAGGAGGTAAACGAAATGAAGAAGAAAACCTTTTTGTTAGCGTTGGCTTTTGCATTTGGATTATTATCAGGATGCGGGGGAAGCGAGGCGGAAGAAGAAACGCAGGTCCCGACTGAGGATGACCTTCCGTACCATTTTGCACCGGGCGATTATGAGGTAAACGAAGAAGGGTTTCCGTTCAAACCTTACGAATACAGGCTCCCGATCTGCAATACCGGCGAAGTGCTGACCTACATGTGTTATATGCCTTATTTGGCTATCAATGAAAATGCTATCGAACAGCCGCAGGTCATGCAGCTCAGGGATATGACGGGTATTACCGTTGAATATGTTACGCTTAAGAGATCCGGTGATACTATATATGAAGCGGTAATGGCGGCTGATGATCTTTGCGACATCGTCGCAGGCGCAAAATCATTCGTAGAGGGTGCCTATGAGGCGAGTAAAGCGAACTGGTGCAACCTGCGCGATTATCTTATGTATTGCCCGAACTATCTGTATCAGGTAACCTGTCAGCCGGAAGAAGGGCTAATGTTCGACGCGCTTTATTCCGATGAAAACACCGTTCCTTTTTTCTATGCCCTGCAGGATAAGGCCGTAATCCAGACAAACTTTATGGCGCGCGGGGACTGGCTTGATGAGGCCTATCTTTCAAATGACGATATTGTAACCTGGGACGATTTGCATGAGATGCTGACATTGTTTCAGGTAAGCCAGGACACCTGCGAGCAGCCGATGAGCATGCCCGTAACCATCGAATACCCCGGCGACTTTACCTTTACCTCGTTTGACACCTATCCTTTTATCAACTATAACCGCCTGGGGGCGGCTTATGTCGTCGATGGGAAAGTCCGGTTTTCCTGCATGAATGAAAATGACAGAGCTTTTGTGACCATGCTCCACCAATGGTATGAGGAAGACCTTTTATCTCAGGAAATCATTGACAAAACGATGATGGTTAAGAACTACGACTTTTATACCATAAATGAATATACGGACTATATGCTGGAAAGCGGCCGGATCGGTTATGCTTCTATGACGCCCTATGAGGCGCTGATTCATGAGCAGGAAACGGAAAACGATCCCGATTGCCGTTGGGTTCCGATTCGAAAACCTCTCAGGACTGCAAATCAAACGCTTCACCTTGGCGGAAGAAAAAACCGCGTTTTGCATGCCGCAGCCGCAGTCAGTATACGCTGCGAAAACATTCCGCTTGCCGTATCCTGGCTGGATTTCCGATACAGCCCTTCGGGTTCCTATGCACTCAGTTACGGCCCCGAAGGCCATCTTTGGGAAAGGGATGAAAACAATAATCTCCTGGCGACGGCCGAAGCCATGAACGCAGGTTATGCCGGCTTTGAAAATCAAAGAAGGTATTACGGTTTAAATACATTCGAAGAGGTGGGGCTTTTGCTGTTGAGCAGTCAATTCATCGTTCCCGGCGGAGACAGGCAGTTTGCGTCGTTCACATACTGGGACAGCTGTAGCTATGACGGAGCGTATGAATGGCCTAAAGGCATAGAGCTTACATTGGAGCAAAAGGCTGAGGTCGAAAAACTCTCACCTTTTGTTGTAAATTACATAGGAAGCCATTATTTCGGTTTCATAGAAGGTTCACGGCTTTTGTCGGGGTGGGATGAGTATGTGGAGCGCCTGTACGAGCTTGGGATGGTCCGCGTCATTGAAATTTATCAGGAAGCTTATGACAAGTATATGGAACAATAAAGACTGCCGGTGTAACGCATAAACTTCAGTCTACAAGCTTCGGATGATTTCTTTGTAGACATTCCCACGTTCAGCAAAGTCATGAAAACGGTCGAAAGATGCGCTGGCCGGGGAGAGCGTAACAATATCGCCGGGTTTAGCCATTGCAGCCGCTTTCAGAACGGCTTTTTTGAAATCCGGCTCCTCGATGATGACGGGCAGATTGTCGGGGGAGCAGGCCTTTTCGACCGAGGCTTTGATTTTCGTACCCGTTTCACCCGTCAAGACCAATATTTTAACCTTATCACAGATGACAGGGCCAAGCGCGTCGTAGGGTATATTCTTATCGTATCCACCGGCGATCATAATCACCTTGTCATCGTGAGAAAGCAGTTCCGCAATCGTCCTCGTGGGGCTTGAGGCTATGGTGTTGTTGATATACTTAACGCCGTCTTTTTCGCAGAACAGTTCGTTTCTATGCTCTACGCCGGTAAAACGTTTTGCCGCGCTGCGGCAGGCTTCAAAGCCTGCGATATCGTAAACGGCGCAGAAGGCGGCCATGATGTTTTCGATGTTGTAGAGCCCCGGAAGGCGTATTTCCGAGCGGTTTAACACAGGCGTTTGATTTCCGTTTTCAATAAGGTATATACAGTTACCGTCAAAGAAAAAACCGTTTGCCGGTTTTTTCTTGCGGCTGAAATGCCGGACGGTGCCTTTTTTCATAGCCGTAAAAGCTTCGGTGGACGGGTAATCGGAATTGAGCACCAGCAAGCCGTTTGTTTTCTGGTGCAGGAAGATATTCATTTTTGCCGCGATGTATTCGGCCATATCCCGGTGGTAGTCCAGATGGTTCGGTGTGATATTCGTGCAAACCGCAATGTACGGGCTGGTTGTCATGGTCATCAGCTGGAATGATGACAGCTCGAGGACCGAGTAATCCGAAGGTTTAATTCGTTCTGTTTCTGTCAACAGCGGATTTCCGATATTGCCGCCCAGATGCACGGTAAAACCGGCTTCCGACAGGATTTCGGCAATTAAAGTTGCCGTCGTCGTTTTACCCTCGCTTCCGGTCACGGCAATGATAGGGCAAAGACAAACCTCAAAAAAAGCTTCCATCTCAGAGGTTATGATCGAACCGTTTCTTGATGCAAGCTTCAGTTCCGGCGTGTTGGGGTTAAGCCCCGGTGTTCTGAATATGACCTCTTCGGTCAGGTCAGTCAGATAATCGGGACCAAGAATAAAAGTAGCGCCCATTTTCTCAAGCTCAAATATTTCGTCCCCGAACCGATCCTTTGGTCTCTTGTCTCTGGCACAAACCGATATCCCGGCCTTAAGAAGCAGCCTGATGAGCGGCGTATTGCTCACGCCGATTCCGATAACGGAAACGCTTTTTCCTTTCAGCGATCCCAGGTATTCCGACAAAAGCATATCTGGCTCCATAACCGCGCGGTGAAGCTATTACGCGCAAACGCCGCATTCTATCGGCATGCGGCAGGCCGGTTTTGGTTTATAATGTTCTCATTATTATAGTACGGACGAATCGAATATTCAATCGAGATTTGCGGCTTTTTCCCGATTAGGATTTTATACTCCTCTGGATTAAAACATAAAACAGTATAAATCATGTTAAAAGGTCAACACAGCGAAGCTGTCTTGACGAAATGCCGATTTTGAGATATACCTAAGGACACAGCGCAACTTTCTTGCGTTGTGCGGCGCGATTTATATAACCCCGGGAGGAAGTAAATGGATTATAAGGCTTATGTGTTTGATTATGACTATACGCTTGCTTTTTCAGAACGAGCCATTCTAATGTGTTTTTATCATATCTTCGATAAATTCGGCTATAAAGGCATATCTGAACAGGAGATTGTTTTGACCATAGGAATGGCGCTTACGGATGCGATCGCTAAGCTTTCGGGTGAATATGACCCAAAAAGGCTTGCACAGCTGGTAGACGAGTTTCACAGAAAAGCAGACGAGGTAATGACCCCCTATACGGTTCTTTATCCACCGGTGGAGCCTTTACTGAGAAAAATCATAGCGGAGGGCGGTTTAGCCGGCATCGTATCAAATAAGCGGCGGGAAAGAATCAGCGATATGATAGCGACATCCGGTCTTAATGATTTGATCGGCGTGATCATCGGACCGGAGGATTTTAAAAACTTCAAGCCCGATCCGGAAGGGCTGATTCTGGCAATGAAAAGGCTTAACGTATCAAAACAAGATACCGTTTATATCGGCGATAATATGATTGATGCATTGACGGCAAAAAATGCCGGAGTGGATTTTATCGCCGTCTTAACCGGAAGGACGACCGAAAAAGAATTTTCAGCGCAACCGCATCGCAGGATTATCCGGGATTTGTCAGCACTTTTGGATTGACAGGCGGTTAAAAGCGGTGTATTATAAAAGATCGTGAGGAGATCAGGCAGTCGCGTGAACATGCCGAAAGGCGGTTTACGAGGAAAGTCCGGGCTGCATAGGGCAAGGATAGCGGGTAACGCCCGCCGAAGGCGACTTCAGGAAAAGTGCAACAGAGATATACCGCTTTGTATTTTCTCGGGAAAATGCGAAGTAAGGGTGGAAAGGCGAGGTAAGAGCTCACCGGCCGGCAGGAGACTGTCCGGTCCTGTAAACTCTATCCGCAGCAACACCGCGGAGGGGACATTGGCCTGCCCGGCCGTCCCCGTGGAGGTGGCTTGAGCCTGCCGGCAACGGCAGGCCTAGATAGATGACTGCTGCGCGTGCGGATTTGCCGCAGCGTACAGAACCCGGCTTACGTATCTTCCTCACGACAGGAGCAGCGCAGATTGCTTTTTAACGATCTGCGTTGCTCCTGTGGTTTTTAGTTTAACGTAAAGGCGATGACCCGCCGTTTTCGGGGTTTACACGATATGTATAAAAAGGTAAAATGATTTCATCCCGGCTTATTTTTGACAAGCGGGTAAAACCAATAAATCGGAGGATGTTCATGGAACTGGAAGATAGAATAACGAAGCTCTCGCTTCTTAACGCGCCTTCAGGGTTTGAAGACGCAGCGGCGGAGTGCATTATCGATATGCTGCTGCCGTATGTTGACGAGGTAAGGCGGGACGTAATCGGAAATGTCATTGCCATAAAGCGCTGTGGAAAACCAAACGCGGTCAAGATATTGCTGGATGCGCATATGGATGAGGTTGGGTTTATTATAACGGGCTCGGAAGAAGGTTTCTTGAAGTTTTCGCTGCTTGGCAGCATTGACCCGAGAAATTTGATCGGCTGTGAAGTGACGGTTTTGACGACAACGCCGATATTTGGCGTGATCGCCTGTCTTCCGCCGCATGTACTGACAAAGGATGAGCGCGAGAAGGTCATTGCGGTGAAGGATTTATATATCGATGTCGGGCTCAGCGGAGAGAAAGCCGATGCTGTACCGGTGGGTACGGCTGGTGTGTTCAACGGAACCGCCACCGCGCTTGCGGGAAATTTCGTCTGTGCCAAAGCGCTGGACAACAGGCTTTGTGTTGCTGTTATGCTCGACGCGATATCAAAACTCAAAAATGAGCGGCTGAATGCCGACCTGTTGATTTTGGTAAGTGTTCAGGAGGAACTTGGTATGCGCGGGGCTGTTACCGGCGCTTTCGACTTAAGACCGGATTATTGCATTGCAATTGATGTAACGCATGCCGAAACCCCGGATTCGCCCAAGACAGGCGTGTTTAAGGCCGGAAAAGGTCCGGCCATCGGCGTCGGGCCGAACATAAACCGTGCGTTTTCACAAAAGCTTATCGAAATATGCCAAAGAAAAGAAATTCCGTATCAAATCGAGGTGATGGCCGGGAGCAGCGGAACAGACGCGTGGCCGATCCAGATTTCGCGTGAAGGCGTGTGCACAGCGGTTTTGTCGGTACCTTTAAAATACATGCACAGTCCCGTCGAGGTCGCAAACCTGTCGGACGCGGCTTTTGCTTCCGATGTTTTATTCTTTCTGTTGCGTGAATGGGAGGTCAACCATGCTTGAACTGTTAAAGGCGCTTTGCGCTGTGCCCGGTGTGTCGGGATGCGAGGAGAAGGTAGCTGAATATATTAAGGAAAAGGCCGCGCATTATGCCGATGAGATCATTGAAGATGCGATCGGAAACCTTTTGATCTTTAAAAAAGGAGCAAGGAAATCCGAAAAGACAATCATGCTTGCCTCGCATATGGATGAGGTCGGTGTCATTGTAACGGCAATCGGCGACGACGGCTATCTGAAATTTGATTTTGTCGGAGGGATTGACCGAAGGGTTGTTTTGGGAAAGCGTGTTTTTATCGGCGACAGGCTTGTTCCCGGCGTTATCGGCCTCAAAGCAATCCATCTGTCACCGCAGGAGGAGCGAAATGCGATCCCAAAGCTAAAAGACCTGACCATCGATATCGGGGCAATGAGCAAAGAAGAAGCGGAAAAGCTCGTAAACCCGGGTGATACCGGTATATTTGATCCGTTTGTGACCGAGTTTGGCAGCGGTTTTATCAAGGCCAAAGCGCTTGATGACCGGATTGGCTGTGCGGTTCTGCTTCAACTTATCAAAAGCGATTTACCCGTCGATACATGGTTTGCGTTTACGGTACAGGAGGAGGTCGGCTGCAGAGGCGCGGCAACGGCCGCTTACCGGCTTTCACCAGACATTTCAGTCGTCGTAGAGGGCACAACGGCGGCGGATCTGCCCTCACAAAAGGGCGCTGATAAAGTATGTATACCCGGTCGAGGCCCCGTTTTACCGTTTATGGACAACGGCGCCGTATACGACAGGCAGCTTTATACACAGCTCGGAAAACTCGCTGAGAAAAATAACATCCCATGGCAGACCAAAACCGTAATTTCCGGAGGAACGGATGCGCAGGCCATACAAAAAAGCAGATCAGGCGTTCGGGTTGCCGCTGTTTCCGCGGCGGTCCGATACATCCATTCTCCGTCAAGCGTTGCCTGTATGCAGGATATTGAAAATATATCCAAGCTGATTGGGCTGTTTCTGGACACACTTTAGGAGGTGGCTGTGATCGAAAGGCTTTGGATATCGCCCCGTGTACGCATGCTGTCGGAAAAAGCGATGGAATGTGTTAAAACGCAATTTTCTGAAATTGACGCCGTATCGGAGAAAAATACGGAAAAGGTTCTTGCGGCTTTTCACCGTAACAAGGTTTCAGATTCATTATTCGGCGGCACAACAGGATATGGCTATGATGACAAGGGCCGCGACGTTTTAGATCAGGTTTACGCCGATGTGTTTGGAACCGAGGCCGCGCTGGTGCGCATCGGATTTGTCAGCGGCACCCACGCCATTACCGCCGCTTTGTTTGCCTGCTTAAAGCCCGGTGATGTTTTGCTTTCGGTTACGGGCGAGCCGTACGATACGCTCAGGGGTGTTATCGGGATCGGAGCAAAACAGCACGGGTCGCTTGGATACTATGGTATCGGATATGATCAGGTTGATCTTGATGAAAACGGCAAACCGGATCTGAATGCCATTGCCGTAAAGGCAGCGGATAAAAAGGTAGCTGCGGTATTTATCCAGCGCTCGCGCGGCTATACGCAGCGACCTGCGCTGACCATTGGCCGGATATCGGAGATTATTGACTGTGTGCGTACTTCAAATCCAAAGGCTGCCGTCATTGTGGACAACTGCTACGGCGAGTTTACGGAGGAGTCGGAACCGACGCAGGTCGGAGCCGATCTGGCGGCCGGGTCTCTGATCAAAAACCCGGGCGGAGGTATTGCGCCCACAGGCGGTTATATCGCAGGCAGAGCCGATCTGGTTGAATCTGCGTCCTATCGCCTTACCGTACCGGGGATCGGGGGCGAATGCGGCCCGACGCTGGGTATGAGCCGGCTCTTATATCAGGGCTTGTTCATGGCTCCCCACACGGTCGCCCAAGCTCTGAAAACCGCTGTTTTCACGGCGGCGCTGATGGAACTTATGGGCTTTCGGATATCGCCGGACATACACGGCGTCCGCTCAGATATCATTCAATCGATTGATTTCGGTGATCCGGAGCTGCTCAAGCTGTTTTGCTCGGGTATTCAGCGCGGCGCGCCGGTTGACAGCTTTGTGACACCCGAACCCTGGGACATGCCCGGTTACGGCTGCCCTGTTATTATGGCGGCAGGCGCATTTATTCAGGGCGCATCCATTGAGCTTTCCGCGGACGCGCCGATGATAGCGCCTTACCGGGTATATCTGCAGGGCGGATTGACTTTTGAGTCCGGAAAGCTCGGTATCATGCAGGCGGCGTCATTACTGCCGTAAAAATCGCATAAGATAAGCATGGGGAGGTGTTCCTATGCTAACCATCAGGCGGTTGTTGCGGCGGCGGCGATTCCGTATGCCCAGATTCCGAAGTCCTCCGAAGATGAAAAAGAAGCACAGTGCGAAATGGCTTATCATCCTTTTAATTTTCCTGACCTTTTGCATTACGCTTTACGTGCGGTTAACGCCGCTGGTCAGCGACATGGCAGTGGCCGCGGCCCAGAACGTCGTTACAAAAGCGATAAACGTGGCGGTTTCAGATAAAATCACATCAGGTGATCTGGACTACAAGGGATTAATTTCGTTTGAAAAAGACGAACAGGGAAATGTCACAGCACTGATTACCGATATGTCCAAGGTCAATATGTTAAAATCCGAAATTTCCTATGAAATCATTAAGATCATTACCGATGAAAAAGTAGCCAGGATCGGAATCCCGGTTGGAAATCTGTTCGGAAGCGCGCTGCTTTCCGGAACCGGACCGTCTATTCCGGTGAAGATCGTCGTCGTAAGCTCCGTATCAACGAATTTTGCGAATAAATTCTCAACAGCGGGTATCAATCAGACCCGGCATCAAATATTTGTCGATGTCTGTGTGAATATAAAAGTGTTGATACCGAGCAGGTCGGTCAAAACAGAAGTCCATACACAGCTGGCAGTGGCAGAAACGGTGATAGTCGGTCATGTACCGGAAAGTTTTACGTATTTTGAAGGAAGCACGGAATGGGATACGCCGCTTGAACAGTTTGATATCACACATTAATCAGATAAGGAATGGTTGCGATGAACGTTAAGACCGAGATAGAGCAGCTGAAAGCCGAAATAAATACGCACAACTACCGATACCATGTATTGGATGATCCGATTATCGATGATTTTGAGTATGACGCTCTGATGAATCGGCTGATTCGGCTGGAGGAAGAAAACCCCGAGCTTTTGACGCAGGATTCGCCGACGCAGAGAATCGGCGGGGAGCCGTTGTCATCCTTTCAACAGGTCGTTCATCAGGTTGCGATGGAGAGTCTTACGGATGTTTTTTCGGAGCAGGAACTGGAAGACTTCATCCGACGTTTAGGAAACGCTGTGCCCGACGCCGAGTTTGCCGTCGAACCGAAGGTTGACGGCCTTTCGGTATCACTGACCTACGAAAACGGACTATTTGTGAACGGCGCAACACGCGGAGACGGGAGAGTTGGAGAAAATGTAACGGAGAACCTGAAAACGATCAAAACAATCCCGCTTGCCATTGAGAATGCGCCTGAGTTACTGATCGTCAGGGGTGAGGTTTTTATGCCGAAGCGCATATTTGAAGCCTTAAACGAAGAGCGTGAAATCAAAGGGTTAAAGCTGTTTGCAAACCCAAGAAATGCCGCCGCCGGAACCATGCGGCAGATGGATCCGAAGATTGTGGCAAGCAGAAGACTTGACATCCGCATCTTTAATGTTCAAGATGCAAAGGGTATAAACTTTACAACCCATTCGGAGTCATTGGAATATCTGCGAAATAAAAAGTTTCATGTCAACAACTGTAAAGTATGCCACGATTACGCGAGCTGCGTCGATGAAATCAGAAGACTGGGAGACCAACGGGATAGTTTTCCGTTCGGTATAGACGGCGCGGTCGTCAAACTGAATTCTCTGAGGGACAGAGTCAGGCTTGGCAGCACCTCGAAAGCGCCGCGATGGGCCGCAGCTTACAAATATCCGCCCGAAAAAAAGGAGACGATACTTCAGGAAATAGCGGTTCAGGTCGGAAGGACAGGTGTTTTAACACCGAGAGCAGTCGTAAAAGCAGTTAGGCTGGCCGGAACGACCGTTACAAGCGCTTCTTTACACAACCAAAACTTTATTGATGAGAAGGATATCCGTATCGGAGATACCGTTGTTGTCAGAAAAGCCGGTGAAATTATTCCGGAAGTCATCGAGGTCGTAAAAGCCAAAAGAAAAGCGGGTTCCGTCCCGTATAAACTGCCTGATACATGCCCGGAATGCGGCGCTTCGGTAACGCGTGACACAGACGGTGTTGCGATGCGGTGCACAAGTGCGGAGTGTCCTGCGCAGCTTTTACGGAACATCGTGCATTTTGCGTCCAAAAACGCCATGGATATCGATGGCCTCGGTATATCTGTCGTGAAAGCTCTGGTCGATTCCGGGCTCATTAAGTCGGCGGCGGATCTTTATTATTTACGCGCCGAGGATGTGGCGAATCTGGAGCGTATGGGCAAAAAATCCTCGGAAAACCTGATCAAAGCCATCGAAGCTTCAAAAAACAGAGGTCTTTCAAGGCTTCTTATCGCACTTGGGATACGTCAGGTAGGTGAAAACGCCGCAAGAGCGCTCGCAAAGCATTTTCAAACCCTCGATGCGCTGGAAAGAGCGACTCAGGAGGAACTGACGGCGGTTCGGGACATCGGCGCCATAACGGCCGGATTGATTCAAGAATGGTTTAGCCTGCCTCAGTCACAACATTTTCTGCAAATGCTTCAAGCGGCCGGCGTCAATATGTCAGAAGCGGAAGAGCCGTCCGATTTGAGACTGCAAGGTAAAACCTTTGTCATAACGGGTACGCTTAATAAGTACAGCCGCGAAGAAGCAAAGACGCTGTTGGAGAGGCTTGGCGCAAAGGTCTCTTCTTCCGTTTCAAAGAGCACAACAGCCTTAATTGCCGGTGATAATCCCGGCTCAAAACGAATAAAAGCCGAAAGCCTCGGCGTCGAGATCATCGACGAGAATGCGTTTGACCGGATGATTCAATAATTTAAAATAGACCTTGTCAAATTGTTTTGCCTGTGGTATACTATGGCTCGTTAACGATTTGATAAGACGGCGCCATAGCCAAGTGGTAAGGCAGAGGTCTGCAAAACCTCGATTCCCCAGTTCAAATCTGGGTGGCGCCTCCAAAAAGGACAAAAAAAACAAGACATCGGTCTTGTTTTTTTGTTCTTTTTGGAGGTCTATTAAACAAAACTCTTGCAAGCGCGTTATCCGTTTCGCAGGCTCCGCAGGTGTGAATTCACGTGTTTAAAAGCCGTGTGTGTCGGCTGATTATGAATTGGGCGCATTTAAAACGCCATCACGATACCGCTTACGTTTGCATACAAGGAACTGATCCCGCCGGTAGGTACAATAATAATGTCCTTGAAATGATAGCGCCCCAAGAGGGTTGTTTTGAGTTTATCGGCAAGACTCGGATTCTTGCAATGCGAGATGACAAGGGTTTGTCCGTCTGTTTTTTTGCCGCTTTTTTCTATTGTATCGGTAAGCCTGTTGATAGTCTGCTTTTCGCCTCTGGAGTACGAAAAGAAGCTGATATTGCCGTCACCGTCGGAACCCATCAGAGGCTTTATGTTCAGTGTGGATACGATTTTTCCGGCTATTTTATGCAGACGGCCGTTTTTGACGAGGTTTTCTATATTGTCCAGAACAAAATATGTCTTCATTTCTTTTATAAAGCTCTCGATGCGGGTTATTATTTTCGGTTTATGTATACCTTCGCTGATCATATTAAACAGCTTAATGGTGACCAACGTTTCACCGGCCGAAGCGCTTTTCGAATCGAAGACATAAGTGTTTTGCGTCTCTTCCTCCTCTGCCATTTCTTTCCCCAGAAGGGCAAAGGCGTGAGATGAGGATAGTCTGCTGGAAAGCGTTACCGCATATTGCGCGCCGGTGCTTTGAAATGCATCTTTATATAGCGACGGGGAGGGCGCGGCGGAACCGATTTTCTCCTTACAGGCGTGCATTTCCTCCAAAAAACCGGAAAGGTTGAGGTTTTCGTTGTCGGTAAAGGATTTGTCCCCCAGCGTCATCGTAAGGGGGACCGAATATATACCCATTTCTTCTTTCATTTCCGGTAAAAGGTCACAGCAGCTGTCAACAACGATATGATAATTCATTAAGCCTCCGAGTATGTTATTATATGAGTATAAACTTAATAATAACCCGACATATGGCCGCAGTGATGAATAAAATGTAAATAAATTTGGGTTTTATATTGACTTTTTCG
>JAAYJC010000163.1 GCA_012523085.1 Clostridiales bacterium | reverse complement strand
TCCGTATCTGATTGAATTTTCCACAAGATTGCGGAATATTGAGTAAACCAATGTATAATTGCCCTTGATAGACACTCCTTCCTGTATTTGATTATCAACGCTAATCTTTTTTTCTTTTATCGCAGCACCTAATTCATCAAACACCTCTTCCGTAATTTTACGGATGCCGATATGAGCCTTTGTAATCATTTCCGGCGCATCCTCAATCTTGGTCACAAGAGAGATGTCCCTGATAAGGTCGGAAAGGCGGAGGGCTTGCAGATAGGCCCTTTGAGTGAAGAGAATCCTTTTCTCCTCCGGCAAAGAGGGATTGTCCACAAGTGTCTCTAAATAACCCCTTATGCTCGTTACGGGAGTCCTCAACTCATGAGCTATGTTATTTGTCATGAGCTTTTTCTGGGACCTCAGTTTCTTGTCCGTATCTTTTCTGGCATCATCACTGAATCGGTGCGACAGGAAAATGACAACAATCGCAACCACCGCTAAAAACAGTATTATAATAAGCAACACCATATCCAAAGTTATTATTCGCTGTCTTCGATGGAGTATCCGTAGCCGGCACGATTGACAAGCAGATGGCGATAGGGGCCTAATTTGCCGCGTATCCTTGCAATATGGACATCCACCGTTCTGTCGAGGACATAAGGGGTGTCTTTCCAAAGTTCACGAATGAAGTCGGACCTTGAAAAGGTTTTGCCGCGATTGGAGGCGAGAAGATATAAAATGACGTATTCTTTACGCGAGAAAGAAACAGGCGCACCGTCTATTGTTACCGTACTGTTTACAGTGTCGATGGAAATCCCCTCTATTATAATATTGGAAGGAGTTGTTTCGCTTTTTGATGACCTTTTGAGAACGGCTTTCACTCTTGCCAAGACCTCGTTCACTGAAAAGGGTTTGCTTATATAATCATCCCCTCCTGCCGAAAATCCGGTAAGCAGGTCGTTCTCTTCGTTTCTTGCGGTAAGGAATATGATGGGAATGTTGCATCCGTCAGTCTTGCGAAGCGTGTCGGCAAGTTTGAACCCTGACATTCCGGGGAGCATGACATCGAGGAGGATAAGGTCAAATTCCATCCCTTTGCGGATTTGAATGAGGGCGGATTCGGCAGTACCGGCTTCGAGTGTTTCGTAACCGGCGGCCGACAGATTAAATGCGAGAATTTCTCTTATATCGGCCTCATCATCAACTATCAATATCTTCTTTCCCATTATCTTCTATGTTGGTTGTTATATTCTGTCTTTTCTGCGCCGGCGCTCTTACATCTTCCTCCCTTCATCTTCTTTCATCTCCTTTCCGCATCTTTTGCTTTATCTCTCCTCCCGGGCCGGCTTCTCCCTTCTACATCTCCCTCTTCTGTATCATCCTTCCCCCTATCATCCTTCCCTGCCGGATTTCCCTTTCGCCTCCACTTCTCTACAAATATAATCCTTTTGTTTGTCAAGCAGCCAATAGGCTTGTTAAGAATTTGTTACATATCGGTGTAAACTTTGTTAAAAGACGGCTAATAAGGCTTAACATAAGCTTCGCACTTATGTAAGACCGGAATTTATATGCCATATTTGCCGAAACAAAAAAAGAGAATTTATGTTATTGATTATACTAACATTGCTCGGCGGCTTGGGAATGTTCCTCATTGGCATGAGTTTGATGAGTTCCGGTATCCAGAAAGCTGCAGGCAGTGGTCTGAGACGTCTCTTGGGCTCTATGACCTCTAGTCCTTTCAAGGGCGTACTTACCGGATTCGGGGTGACATCAATTATCCAGTCTTCGAGCGCCACTACGGTAATGGTTGTAGGTTTCGTGAACGCCGGACTTATGACCTTAGCTCAGGCCATAGGCGTAATAATGGGAGCAAACATCGGCACGACAGCGACCGCTTGGATTGTTTCAATCTTCGGCTTCAAATTCGACATCTCAACATTTGCGGTGCCTTTTATGGCTGTAGCCTTCGTCCTCAGCCAGATGAAAAAAGACAAGCTTAAGAACATCGGTGAATTCATCTTCGGTTTCGGCCTTTTATTCCTCGGGCTCTCTATTATGAAGGAATCTGTTCCGGACATAAGGCAAACTCCTCAAATTCTAAACTTTATCACCAGCTGGTCCGGTCATGGATTTTGGTCAATATTGTTATTCCTTGGGCTCGGAACCGTTCTTACGCTTATCCTCCAATCTTCCAGCGCCACCGTTGCCCTTACTTTGATTGTCCTTGACCTTGGATGGATTCAATTCGACATGGCTGCAGCGATGGTTTTGGGCGAAAATATAGGAACTACCATCACTGCCAATTTAGCGGCTATTGTCGGGAGTACAGATGCGAAAAGGGCTGCCCTTACGCATACTCTCTTTAATGTTTTCGGAGTAATATGGGCGCTCGCACTATTCCAGCCTTTCGTTAATCTTGTTCAGTGGATAGTGTCTTTAATGAACGTAGATGCGGCTACATCACTGGTATATGGAATATCAACGTTCCATACGACCTTCAACCTTGTAAATACATCCATTATGATATGGTTTGTAAAACCATTGGAAAAAATTGTGACTTTTTTGGTAAGAGAGAAGAAGCCGGCAAAGCCTTTCCAGGAAATACAATATCTCGACTACGGATTAATCCGCACGCCGGAACTCGCTATTGCCGAAGCGCGCAAAGAAACCATACATTTTGCCAAGATAATGAAGAATGGATTAGAGTATCTCGATTCTGCAATACGCAATTCCGATTCGCAGGAAAAGTTTATGGCGTTCAGGGAGAAGCTTGTTAAGTATGAGGAGATTTCGGATAGAATAGAATATGGAATAGTTAAATTCCTTAATGATTTGGGCAGAGAGGGTTTGAGCGAGGAGTCAAAAGTTACCGTAAGGTCACTGATCCGCATCAGCGGAGAATTGGAAAGGTTAGGAGATAGCGGAGAGTCCATAAGCCGCTCGATAATGCGCATGCAAGCTTATGGAAGACATCTGACCCCTGATCATGTGGCAAAACTCTGCAGGATGACGGGTATGCTCTCGCAGGCATATGAGGTTATGATTTGGAATCTTGAAAATGCTGCAGATATAAAAGACATTAAAAATGCCGAGATAGATGAGCAGGCCATTAATGATTATAGAGATGAGTGCCGCGAGGAAGAACTTAAAGATATTGAATCCAAAGGAGATGCCTATTTCGAGACCGTCTTCTATCTCAACACTCTCGACCAACTCGAAAAAATGGGAGACTTCCTGATCAACATCTCTCAGGCTTTGATTTGATGCAGATTTAAATCTACGACACTATGTTTTGGAAGCCGGCTGAATCAGTCGGCTTCTTTGTTTCAGAGTGGTAGCTCTCTGCTGTTTTCTTGTAGTCGGTGAGTTACTTCTATGCGGTATGCGTCATCGGCTGATTGCAGAAAGACTCGCACGACCTTATCGCTGGCTTTGGTTGACTATCGTTTGGTTTCATGATAAAGCAAAAAAGGCCGAAAACGTCATAGCCCCACATTTTTTTGCAGGGGGCTTGAGCAAAAAGGGCCAAAAATGCTTGACCATGAAGCGGAAATGGGGACTTCGGTAGCATGAGGTGGTGGGTATGACGGAAAGGGCCAAAAAAGCTTGACCATGAAGCGGAAAAGAGAGCTACGAAGGTAAGGTATGGCGATTTATGAAAAGCAATGCTATATTTTTGATATCTTTGCGAAACAGGCTTTATAAGCATGCGGCCGTTTAAGCTGACAAATCAAGAAGCCGTGTAATTAAAATGTATCAGCAAATGTTAAGCGCCTTAGTCTCAATATTGGTTTTATTCCCGCTCACGCAGAATGTTCTCTCGCCAAACACGCCTGCACAGAATACACTTGCGCCAAACGCACTTGGGCAGAATGCCTCTACGCAGAATGCGACAGTGCAGAATGCTCTCGCTCCGAACGCCTCTGTGCAAAGCGCCCTCGACACAACCCGTCTGCCGCAGCCGGTTTTTGCCGAAAATCCGGGATTCGTAGAACTTTATTGGAAAGCGTGGAATCTCGCATGGGACCATGTTAAAATCAATCCCGACCTCCCCCATCCACGCCATATGGACGAAAACATCCGTGAAGACATTATCTGGATATGGGATTCGGAATTCATGGCCATGTTCTGCAAATATGCGCCTGACATCTTTCCGGGAGTAGAGACTTTGAATAACTTCTATTCTGCGATGCTCGACGGCAACAAATTTCCCCTGCGCATCCAACATCCCGACAATCCTTCCTTCTACCCATGGATAGAATACGAATATTTTAAGTTTACTGGGGATAGAAGCCGGATTGATTCTCTGATTGTGAAAGAGAAGATACTTCAGAGGCATTACAAATTTTATCAAAGCCTTAAGCCGGGTATGAAGTTGCCTTTCAAGCATATAAAAATAGCTCTTGAGAATAAGGGCATAGGCTTTAATTGGGGTGGAGACCAAAGCGGAATGGATAATTCGCCGCGAGGTTGGGATAAAGACCGGCTTTGGGTGGATGCCGTTTCGCAGCAAGCGCTTTCTGCTTTGTATATATCCCGCCTGGCTCGTATTGTAGGGGATTCGAATACCGAAAAAGAATATAAAAAAGAGTATGAACGCCTCAAGTCTTATGTGCTGAAATATTATTGGGATGAACTTGACGGCTGCTTCTACGATATCCGCGAGTCGGACAAATCTTTAATAAGACAACTCACTCCCGCATCTTTCTGGGCTATGCTCGCAGAGATTCCCTCCCGCAAACAGGCCGAACGAATGGCATCCTTCGCCCTTGCCGATGATGAAATCGGTGGTTTACGCCCGTGGAAAAGCCTTTCACCTAAAGATTCTGGCTTTGTTGCCGACGGCGGGGCTTATTGGAGGGGAGCCATCTGGCTTCCGACTGCGTATATGGGGGCAAAGGCGCTTGAAAAGTATAAGTTGACAAACCTTGCCGATTCCACGGCGAAGAATTTGCTTACGCAGACGCTCAATACTTACAAAGATTTCGAGCCCCACACAATTTGGGAATGCTATGATCCTTCTGCAGACAAACCTGCTCTTGGCAAGCAGGGGCAAATAGTGCGCAAGGATTTCTGCGGCTGGTCTGCGCTCGGGCCCATCTCTCTTTTTATCGAAAATGTGATAGGCATACGTTCGGTGGATGCCGAGAAACTAACTGTAGATTGGGATATACACCACAAGTGCTTGCATGGAGTGCGCAACCTTCGCTTCGGCCCCGTAGTCACAGACCTTATTTACGAAAAAGGATTAGTGAAGGCCAAATCCAACAAAGAATATACGCTTGTGGTTTCCGGACGCAAATATAAAGTGCCTGCCGGAAGTTCCTCTTTCTCGGTGATAAACAGAAGAGAATTTATGGTGGAGCCTTATACCCTGCCCGACCCTCTGCAAGGCGTTTCAAGCCCAAAGGAATGGCCATCCCGCAGAGCGGAAATCCTATCCCTTTTCGAAAGGGAAATGTACGGACAGATGCCTCCTTCTTCTCCCATCTTCCTTAAAGAACTCGAAAGAGGAAAGACTTTCGGGCGTTTGGGGCTCAGACGCCAGCTAAGAATGTGGTTCAAGCCGGATTATACAGGACCGTATATAGATTGGCTGATTGTTTATCCTCGGAGGGTCCGCAAGCCTGTTCCGGCTATTATTATGCTCAATTATTACGGCAATCACACCATGCTGAGCGACAAGGAGGTGCGTCTGCCCGATTCCTGGCTCGAAAACGAGAAAAAGAAAGGCATTACCTCCAATAGGGCGGAGGAAGATATGCGC
>JAAYJC010000162.1 GCA_012523085.1 Clostridiales bacterium | reverse complement strand
TTTCCTCCGCCAGCAAAACAAAGGGCGATTACAGCGTCTCTCTGCTGGATTTTGACCGCGAATCCGCTGCTGTTGAAGACGCGCTCAAAGCCGTGGAAGGCGTAATCCGGGTAAGGGTTATATAAAAGCGACAGTTCAGGTGTCCCTTTGTCCTTATTGAGGGGTTAGTATGGTTACTTTCGAAGACATAATAAATAACGATGATGTGAAAACCTATATCTGCAAGGCGGATGATTCCCTTTCCGCGCTCGGGTTTACCGAACATAGCTTTTCGCATGTTTCCAAAGTCTCTGAGACGGCAAAATACATTCTGGAAACGCTCGAGTACTCCCGGCATGAGATCGAGCTGGTGCAGATCGCCGGCTACCTGCACGATATCGGCAATCTGATAAACCGGGCTTACCATTCGCAGACGGGCGCGGTGATGGCCTTCCGGATTCTGGATCACCTCGGCATGCCGCCGGAGGACATCGCAACGGTGATAACGGCAATCGGCAACCACGACGAGGGAACGGGTGTCGCGGTGAATCCCGTTGCCGCCGCGCTGATTCTTGCCGATAAATCCGACGTCAGACGCAGCAGGGTCAGAAACCCCGAAAAAGGCGCGTTTGATATCCATGACAGGGTCAATTATTCGGTGAAAAAGTCGCTGCTTAAAATCAACGAAGAGCGTACGATTATTAAGCTTAAATTGACCATAGATACCAGATACGGTTCCGTCATGGATTATTTTGAGATATTTCTCGGCCGCATGACGCTTTGCAGAAAAGCGGCGGAAAAGCTCGGCCTGCAGTTTAAGCTGATCATCAACGAACAACCGCTGATATAGGAAAGACAAGAAAAAAGGGGCTGTCCTTAAAACATAACAGGAGCACCCCTACAAACAGGCAACACAAATGGGCTCAGTCGTTATGGCTGAGCCTGCTTTATTCGGCTTAATTCAGGAGAATGAAATCTGAAACCCCAAAGCTTGGAGAGAGGCGACATTTCGCTTCATGATGCGTTCGGCGTTTATAGTATTGAAGAAATCAGCACCCAGATCACAAAAGTGTTGATGCTTTTCAGATGATTTTGCGTTTCAGTTTCCAGAGTAAAATGCGCAGGACCGAGGCGTCTATGCGCGCTTCGGATATCTTTTTCTCATTCACGGCGCTTAAAACCGCCGGAATCTGTTCTTTGTAATTTGACGTGCACAGGATATCCGCGCCCGCGCTTACGGCCAAAACCGCGGCGTCCTCTCCCCCGGTAAAAGCCGCGACGGCGCCCATCGCCAAATCGTCCGTCATGATGACGCCCCGAAAGTTGAGTTCCTCGCGTAAAATCCGGTGGACTTCCGGCGATAGAGACGCGGGATGGTTTTCATCTATACACAAAACAATGTTATGCGATACCATCACAGCGTCCGCGCCAGCCTCAATACCGGCTAAGAAAGGCAGAAAATCATTTGACAAGAACACATCATATGCCCTGTTGTCATAGGCGGCCAAATCATGGGTATCCGGATTATCGCCATAACCTGGGAAATGTTTGAGCACGGAGCCCATGTTTTTATCG
>JAAYJC010000161.1 GCA_012523085.1 Clostridiales bacterium | reverse complement strand
CGAAAAATATGCGCCAACCTTCACCGAAAAACCAATTTTGGCCTCAACCTTTTTCGCCGGTCCGAAAATGTCGCTTGCGCTATACAAGCAAAGCCGGATTGCACTCAGCAAATAATACCTATAGAAACGGTCTGCCGAAGAAAATTCTCGGCAGACCGTTTTGTCTATATAATATTTCCTGGTATTTATAAATATTTTAAAAATTCCTCTTGACAAATCGGCAATCCGCCTGTATTATTGTATTACGTGCGTAACACAATAATACAGGCGGTGACTTCATGAACTGGAATTTCCAATCAGACAGGCCGATTTATGTACAGCTAAAGGAGCAGATCAAGCTTATGATCATTTCGGGCACTTATCCGGCAGGTGCTAAACTGCCCACCGTCAGGGATCTGGCATCGGAGGCTTCGGTCAACCCGAACACGCTGCAAAAAGCGTTGATTGAGCTGGAACGGGAAGGTCTGGTCTACACGCAAAGAACAATCGGGCGATTTGTAACGGAGGATGAGAACATGATAACGGATGCGAAAAAGGAACTGGCGTATGAACAGATTGAACACATATTAAAAAAACTGCTCGAAATGGGATATACCAGAGAAGAAATCCTGGCATTGGTTGAATCAAAAGTGAGGGAGATGAAATAATGGCCATTCTGCAATGCAGCGGGCTTAGTAAACTCTACGGCTCAAAAAAAGCGCTTTTCAATGTGAATCTAAACCTGGAACATGGACGCATTATCGGCTTGCTTGGCCCAAACGGAAGCGGGAAAAGCACATTTTTAAAAATCTGTAACGGATTACTGACTCCTTCCGAGGGAACGGTTTTGATTAACGGCATGATGCCGGGAATTCGGACGAAGGAGATTGTTTCATACCTCCCGGAACAAACATATCTAAACGATTGGATGAAGGTCTCCGACATCCTTGGCTTTTTCAAGGATTTTTATGCGGATTTCAACATCGGTAAAGCAGGCGATATGCTTCATAGCTTAAACATCAATCCAAATGACAGGCTGAAGACGCTTTCCAAGGGAACCAAAGAAAAGGTACAGCTGATTCTTGTTATGGCACGGGAAGCAAAACTCTATTTGCTGGACGAACCGATTGGCGGCGTTGACCCCGCAGCCAGGGATTACATTCTCAACACTATCATTAAAAACTACAATCAAGAGGCTACCGTTGTCATATCAACGCATTTGATAGCAGACATCGAAAGAGTTCTTGACGATGTGGTCTTTCTCCGGAACGGTGAGGTTGTTTTGACCTCAACAGTTGATGATATCAGGGAAAACAAAGGCGTTTCCGTAGATGCGCTTTTCAGGGAGGTTTTCAAATGTTAGGGAAATTAATGAAATATGAGTTTAAGGCTACGGGAAGAGTGTTTCTGCCGATGTTTGGCGCCCTTTTGATCGTAGCGGCATTCAGCCGCCTGTTCGTGAGCCTGAGCTTTAAGGTTCCGAGCGCCATCGGTATCATTGTATCGGTCATCATGATTATCGGGATATTCGTTATGACCTTTCTTCTGACGATCCAGCGTTTCAACAAAAATCTTCTTGGCAGCGAAGGATATCTGATGTTTACGCTTCCGGTCAGTACAGACAGCTTGATTTTCAGCAAGCTTCTTACAGCGGCGGTATGGAACATAGCCAGCGTTATCATTGTGTTCACTGCGATTTCCATCATGGCAATGACCGGATTCAGCTTTCGGGAAATGGCAGAGGCAATCCAAAGGCTTTTGCGCTCCACTGATATAACGGACCTCAACTTTGCATTATATGTTATCGAAGTCACTGTATCGGTTCTAGTTTCATTGCTCGCCGGTATTTTGACACTCTACGCTTGTATGGCGCTAAGTCTGCTGGTTAATAAACACAGAGGGCTTTTTGCTTTCGGCGCCTTTGTCGTCATCAATATTCTGCTTCAAACGGCTGGCAGCATCTTGCTTGTGGCGGGCGGGGTTATGAATTTTGAGAATATCTTTTTGAAAATGCAGCTTGAACAGCAAATCCATATGGTAGCGATTTTGATGATTGTTTTAAATTTTGTCATCGCCGGCATCTTCTATGTCGTAACGAAGTTAATGCTGAAATACAAGTTGAATCTGGATTAACAAAACAGCATATATTTATGTGCACAGGCGCTGAGGAGCAAATGGCCGCCGTCATATTCGGCAGCCAAATCGATTTCTTCCGTGCGTGAAAGGTTTTTCACGCTGCTACTCTTCAGATTAGCCGAAGAACTGTATTATATATCGCAGCTGATGATCTCGGGTAAAAAATCGCAGCATACTTCCGAGTATTTGCCTTTCCGGTTCATGTGATCGCATTGCCTGTTCCAGTAACAATTCAGACAGCTCATGGCCAATGCCCTATCTGTTTTATTAAGCTCCGTGTTTTCCTCTCCAAACAATGCTATCATCCTTTTTCCGCTCGTGAATTGGCAGATGCAGGCTGCCGCTTGATGAGCACCACTATTATTTTACGCAAACGAGGTAGGTATTATGATGCTGTCAGAAAAAACAGCCGGCAGCCTGTATATTCAAAATGACATTGGTCCGCAGAATTTAACGCCGCCGAGCCGGATATGGGCGTTACCGTAACAAAGCCGTGCAAATCATTTTTCTATATGATCTCTTTTTGTATTTCCGTAATTTCCGCTTGTGTCGCAGACTCGATAAAAGAAATCACTTTATCCGTAACGCCGGCCGCATATCCGCCGGACTCAGAAACACAGGCAATGCCGATCACAATCGTCCGGTGTGTGTTTTGCTCATCGACTTCGGCGACGGACACATTGAATTTATTGCGGATTTTCGCGCAAAGGCTTTGGATTATCATTCGTTTTTCCTTAAGAGAGGTTACCCAAGGCGCATAAAGCCTGATTTCTACCGCTGAAATTTTTATCGTTCTCTTCTCCCTCTTACTTACCTGTCTTATTCTATCCGTTTTTATCTTGACGCAAACTTTGACATTCGATGCCCCGGAAAGTATAATCGGACTATCAAATCTGCTATAAATGAGGAATTTTCATGAAGCTGTGCAATTTTATTGATCAAAACGAAATTCATCTCGGTCTATGTCTTGATGGCAAAATCGCCGATCTCACGAAAGCCGGAATGGCAACGTCAATGAATGAGTTGATCGCAAACCCCATCCCCGATATTGATCCGTCAGGTCTTCCAGTCGTACCCGATAAGGATATCCGTTATGCCTGTGTGACCGTACCCTCTAAAATTGTCTGCATAGGCCTGAACTACAAAAAACACGCGGAGGAAACGGGAGGCACCGCGCCCGATGAACCTGTCGTTTTCAGCAAGTTTAACGACGCTTTGAGCCCGAGCGGCAGCGAAATTTACCTGCCCGAGTGGCAGCGCTGCTACGACTACGAGGCTGAGCTTGTTATCGTCATCGGGAAAGAAGCCTGGAATATAGAGGCCGGGGAGGCCGGGCGCTATATCTTCGGTTATACCTGCGGAAATGACCTGAGCGCAAGAGACAGTCAATTCATCTCAAATCAATGGCTGATCGGCAAGACATTTCCCGGTTTTGCACCCGCGGGACCCTTTATCGTCACCTCCGATTGTTTTGACCCGGAAGCAGGCCACCGGATCCTCTGTGAGCGAAACGGTACTCCGGTTCAGGACGGTAATACCAATGATATGATCTTCAGTTGCGCAGATATAGTAAGCTATGCATCTCGCTACTGCCGATTACAGCCTGGAGACTTAGTCTTCACAGGCACGCCGCCCGGTGTGATCATGGGAAAAGCGAAAGGCAAACGCGATTGGCTGAAGAAGGGAGAGGTGCTGAGGATTACAATCGACGGTATCGGGACGCTTGAAAACAAGCTGGTTTAACCGACTGTTTTACCGGTAAGCTCTGACCTTTTTACTTTTGTCCGCCCAGAACCCTCAACACTATACAAGAAAGCAAAATATGCAGTCTCTGCTTGGAATCATCCAGGTCCATATTGACGATTTTCTCAATACAGCCAAGCCTGTAGGTCATAGTACTGCGGTGTATAAAGAGCTCTTCCGCTGCCGCCTTCAGGCTTTTGTTCAACCTTAGATAGGTTTCAAGCGACAAAAGAAGCTCCGTCCCGTTCAGCTGATCATAATCATAGATTTGAATAGCGTTTCTGTGGCACAAAGGCAAAAGCGGGATGACGGAAGCAATGCGGTTGACAATATGATCGGCCAGTATTTCATTCAGCATCCTGATTCTTTTGTTTTTGTCGCCGGATTGCATTGCTATATCAGCATATGCAACCTGGGAGTTAATTTGCAGGATTCCCTTGAATGGAAAACTCAATCCGCAGACGGCATTGTGTGCGCAAAGCTGCTTTTCCAGCTTGGGCAGGCATTCATCTATAATCGCGCCTGTGTCATTATGGATGATCAAAACAATACCATTAATATACTTAATAGCAATGCACTCCGGAAAGATCCTCTCATAGATATGGCGGTATCGCGTCAATATATCAGCGTTTTTAACTGTTTCCGATATGTGAATCAAAATAAGAAGGTAATTGTCGTCAATATTCCAGCCTGCCTGACTGAGGCATTTGTTAATAACGATCTGATCAACATCCTCCTTATCCAAAATCGCCGCCAGTATGGAACGCAAGCTTTCAAGATACCCGTTTTGAGGCGAATAGATATGAAATAGGCTTGGGGACAAGAGGCCGGATATGTAATCCATCAGCTTTAGCTGCATAACGCTAAGGGGGGTGCTGGTTTCTGTGATGGCTAAAGTTGCCAGCCGCTTGTCGTTTTCGAAAAATGAGTAAGTCAGGATCTTCGGAAGGCCCGGACCAAAATCCACAAAATCGGAATAGTCGGTCCTGGTAGATTCCAGTATATTATTTTTAAGTGCAGCTTTCAGCATCTTTTCCGATCTTCTCCCGGTTTGCAGCGTTTCCTTCCAAAAGGTGTCGTCCGCGTCGGGCATATAGCGCTCGCTATAATCAATCACATTTCGTTCTTCATCATACAATATGGCATGACTTTTGAAGAATTCGGCGCAGTGGTTCAGAATCTCCCGGGTCGACACCTTGTTATGCAGCGCAGTCAGCAGGTTAATTTCCAACCCGTTAAAATGCATGAAAATATTCTGTAAGGCGGTGAACAGCATAATGAGATCACCATTCTCGACGATTATTCCGGTCATCTCTTTGTGTTCCATCCATTTATTCGCATCATCATTCCCTCCGACGCAGAAAACGAAGGCCGGCATCGGGCCTTCCATTGCGTTAAGTCTCTCCCATTCTGCAAAGTATAAAATATCCTCAGCGTATTTTTCTTCATCGGAAACAAGATAGCGAACATCACATAAAACCAGCTTATGATTCGGGTTTCCGCATATAAAAAGGGGTGAAACCGGAAGCTCATGTGCGATCAATCCTATGTTTAACTTCATGTCCTCATCTCCCATGCATGATATGGGCAAGTGGCCGCCGCAGCTCATTCATGAATCATTATAATATACAAAAAGGGTAAATACAATATTTGCCTATACTGTCAGCACGGAAAAACGCCATAAACTCAGTACTGGCGGAACATTACTCTGTCCAGAATTTGGTGATATGATAATGTTATCTTATAACTCACCAATCCCTCTCTCTTTTCATTGATTTCCTTATACTCCAAATCAGATGAAGACAAGGACGGCTGTATTTGCCGATCCTTGTCTTCATTTCTGCGCGTAAAGGCAACAACAAATCGCATGACCATAATACTGTTTTGTGATTTATTTGAAGAACAGTATTATGTTGTATTCATCTTGTGCGATACTATTTCTCTGCCATGGCAGCTATAGCTTCCTTAAAGCAGCGTCCGCAGTACGAGCATTTTGCGTTTGGGTTTTTCCTGCAAATCTGGATACCGTCGCCCATGAACTCGAAATAGCGCTGTCCGTCAGGCTTTGACCTAGCAAGTGTCTTGCCCCATGTCCCGTTAAGATATACCGCTTGCCATAAAATCGGTTTGTTGATCTTTCTGAAGTTGATCGGGCAATGCCAAAGGTTTGGCGGAATACGCACGATGACCGGTCTGTCGATCGTAAACTGTTCCATGTGATCTATGTCTTCCCCGAGCATGACATCAATTTCGGCGTCCCAATCCCAGACATTCTCAAGATTGGCGCCGATAATCACAAAGTATTCTTCTACCCCGTGATGGCAGTGCGCCTCTTCCATCCATGTCGGGCCCGCGATTACCTGATATCCGCAGTGGTAGTTTGTGCCGGGCATGCAGGCTTCTCCCCTGAAGTATGCCTGAGGCGAGGGGCACCAATCGCCCCATTCTGTATATTCAGGAATAAATTCATGTATGCAATGATCGTATTTGCCCATCATAAAATTCCTTTCTGTACCTTGCCGGTATGTATTTTAAATGATCCATGTTGAATAATGACCGAAGCACACAGAGGCTTAGCTTTCGCAAACCAGCACAGTCTTGCCTTCAGCGTCGGTTTTCTTTTCAAACGCCATATAGGTTCCGTAAAGCAAAGCAGCCTGAAACCACACAGGTTTGTTGACTTTTTTGAAAATCAACGGACAGTGCCATACGCCTCTCGGGACCCTTATGATCGTCGGTTTCGTGATCACGATCTTTTCCATATCTTCGGAATCATCACCCATATAGAATTCGATTTCCGCGTCAAAATCGAAAACATCCGGTACCTTGCTACCAACAAATAAGTGATATTGCTCTTCCCTGTGGAAATGGGGTTCCGTCTTCAATTCCACAGGTTTTTTGATAACCTGAAAACCTGCGTTGTACATTGCTCCGGGAAGTTCGCCGTCTAAGTAAGCGTAAGGTGTTGCGCACCAGTCACCGACCTTGTCACTTTTGGGTTCCACTTCATAAAACAGATCGGTATATTGCCTGAATTTCCTGCTGTCTGCCATATCTACCCTCCATTTTCATAAACACGACCAGCGGAGGATGAGCCGATTATCGACACGCTTTCCGCTAAGTCTCCGTTTTACAGGTGTAAACAGCGCCAAACATAAGGACAAAAACGCGACGCGCTTTGCGTTTTTCCTTTAGATATCCTTTGCTATTAATCACCTGCGCGTTAAGCTTCCGCTTTACTGACCGGGTCATTTTGCATATATTCACGATACTCTTCACCGTAATTTTTGTCAATGTTTAAATATGACACTTTGTTTTTTTGTCTTATTCATGTATACTTTCATGAAAGCTTGTGCGAAACCGATTGGGATGCCTCAGAAGAAGATTTATCTGCTTTCGATGAACAAGGCATCAAAATAGATGTAGTAACTTCATATTAAATCTAAAACAGAGCCGTAGTGATCAGCTTGCGCAGTCACTTCGACTCTGTTTTTCAATAGCTTGCGGGTCATATTCGTTTAGCCAAAGGCGGAATTGGCAGGGTGCGCTGTTTTGTTGCGCTCAAATGATAATCTGATTGAACTATTTCAGCGCAGCGCCGACAGCCGGAGTTACCGACAGATAAAACGCTGCTAGAATCTAAAATACAAAAACGGATTATACGAGCTGTCGACCAGATACGCTGTGGACAGCACCATAAATACGACGATCAAAACCGGAACTGCAATACCGGCCAATCTGCGCGGTATTTTCTGATGGATATGCTTCAAAACGGGCGTCGAGGCGAGAATCATAATGACAAGCATCGGGCCGTAGCTGCGCAGGTAATACAGCGCCTCGCCGGAGACCGGCCCCGAGCCGGAAAACCCGAACATAACGCTAATATAGGATAGGCAGACGGAGACATCTTCGATTGCAAACAGTACCCAGCCGATGACAACGAAAAGCATTGTATATATATGCGAAAACACGCCCGGAATTCTTTCCAATATCTTTAATAAAAACACTTTTTCAATGACTAATAAAGCGGCATAATACACACCCCAGAGCACAAAATTCCAGCTGGCTCCGTGCCATACGCCGGTCAGCGACCAGACGATAAGGATGTTGACAACCTGCCTTCCAAGCCCCTTCCGGTTTCCACCCAGGGGTATATACACATAGTCCCTGAACCAGGTACTGAGCGACATATGCCACCTTCGCCAAAACTCCGTAATGCTCTTTGAGATATATGGATAATTGAAGTTTTTAAGAAACTCGAATCCCAGCATTTTACCAAGCCCGATGGCCATGTCCGAATATCCGGAGAAGTCGAAATAAATCTGAAATGTAAACGCGGCAATACCAAGCCAGGACCCCAAAACAGATAACTCCGATACCGGCATCGCGCCATAAATATCCCATAAAACACCTATACTGTTGGCAAGCAGGACTTTTTTCCCGAGTCCGATAACAAAGCGCCGAATGCCGGATGCAAATTGATCCGCATTGTTCTCCCGGTAATCAAGCTGCTCCTTGATGTCCCTGTACCGCACGATTGGACCGGCGATGAGCTGAGGAAAAAGCGCAATCGCATTGCCGACCTTGATATAATTCTTCTGTGCTTCAAAATCACCTCTGTATACATCAATGACATAGGCCATGATCTGAAACAAGTAAAATGATATGCCCAACGGCAGCGTTACGCCCAAAGGCCTGATAAACAATATGCCCAGCGCGAAGAGGTTTTCCGCAATGAAGTCATAATATTTGAAAAACAGCAGCAAACTAAGATTGAAAGCGATATCCAATATCAAAAGAAGCTTTGCTTTGTTCCTGTATTTTCCGATCGCAAGCGCAAACAGATAGTTTACCGTGATAGCCGAGAACATCAGCAAAATATAGATCGGTTCACCCCAGCCATAAAAAACAAGATTGACCGCAAACAGCCATACATTACGCCATTTTCGCGGTATCAGATAATAAACACCCAGAACAGCCGGCAGATAAATAAACAAAAATAGCAGACTGGAAAAAACCATAATCGATCAATCCTTCGGTATATTTGACATGTACTACGCTATCAGCGAAACGATACGTTTACCGCTTCTTCAAATCCGTTTGAGCTGATTATGCCTCCCTTATCGTCAATAAACATCGCATAAACACCCTCCATGCTTTCTATCAGTTTGACCGCCTTGTCAAGACCAAGCACAAAGCAGGTCGTGCTCAGCGCATCACCAAGTTCCGACTGTTTGCTGATAATCGTCACCGATTGGATGTCACTCGCGGCGGGATATCCTGTTTTGGGGTCAAGAATATGATGATATGTTATACCGTCAAGGATGAAATATCGTTCATACGCGCCGGAGGTTACTGCCGATTGATCATCTATTTCCAGTATTGCCGATATCTCGTCATATTGGCTGAACGGCTTGCGAATTCCAATATGAAACAGTTCGCCGTCCGCATTGCCTCCGACACAGAGCACATTTCCACCCAAATTTATAATGGCATGAGATACACCGTTACTTATAAGATAATCCTTCAGCCTGTCCGCGACATAACCTTTTGCGATAGCACCCAGGTCCAGCATGGTTCCCTTTTTAGCCGTTATCCGATTGTCGGCTACGGAAACATTTAAATAGGAGACTTTGCCCAGCGCATCTTTGATGTTCTTGTCCGCCGGCAGCCTGGGTTCCGTGGCGGTAAAATCCCAAAGCGAAGAAACGGCTCCGATAGTAATGTCGAACGCGCCGTCCGAAAGATCCCCGATATTTACAGCATTCTGGATCAAAGTGCACAGCTCTTCAGACGCATAGGCCTTTCCGCTTTGTGAAAGCTCTGCGTTTACCCGATAAAGCTCACTGTCTTCCCTTGTACGACTAAATATTTTATCATACTTTTCACACAACGCAATACAGCCGTTTAGTACATTGCGGTCCCCGCCGCCATACAAGGTAACATTGATCACCGTATCCATCATCACGGCCGATGTGGACATTTCACGATTGTTCCCTTTCAGACAACCGCTCAGCATCAGGATAAAAAACGCGGTTATCAGCGCAAGGGTTACGATATTTTTCATATTCCATCCCAAAAAGCAACACTTGCCATGCGTCCGGGTGTCCATCTTGCATAAACGCCGCTGTACGTTATACATTCGTTTTCACATTCCATCCCGGAATTTGTACGGTACATGGCTGGCATCGCAGTATGGCGTGTTTCTTGATTTCCCGCATCTGCATAATGTTACCCTGTTTCTCGTTTCATACAGTTCCCCTGTCGAAGACTCGATGGGAATATAGCCTTTAACGTACAATCCACCGCTTACGGTGTATTCCGGATCCTGAATGACATCGATTGACGGTTCAAATTGGTGTTCAAATGCGTTCCCGTCTTTGTCAAGCGCAACAAGACGCCCGGTAGGGCAGTCAGAAGCTGACTTAATCGCTTTTGCCCTGGCGTCCGGGTCATCAGATTTGAGCGTCAGCCGCCAGGTCGTACCCTGTTCGGTGTGGCAAAAACGCGCAAAAGCACAGCGATCATCGTCAAGCAAATCAAGCTCGGGGCCCTCGAGCAAATCAGCCCGATCATAATAATCGTCATTGGTGGCTGATTCGTCACCGACAAAACCCGCAGCTATATGAGCGCCATCGCAAAACGGATGGTTTTTTGACTTTCCGCAGCGGCACAGCTGGTAGGTCTCTGCCTGCGCAAACTTTCGACCTTCAGTAAAAACGTAAGCCTTTCCGACAGGCGTGATTACTTTCTCGCTTAACGGGACCCCGCCTGTTACCAGATACGGTCCGCCTTTCAAAATCTTGATTTTATATCCTTTTTTATTTCCCAGCATAATACCTCTCCATTTCATGAAGCCAATTTAATACTTAGTTTACACATTTATTGGAGATTAGTATAAACTACTTGCTTATATTGATCAATGGATTTTCGCAACCGTTTAAATATCGCGTTTACCTCATTATGCGCTTTCCCCACAAGGCTGCATCAAGCAGCCCAAATAATATCCAGAAAAAAGGCGACACAATGCAAATACTGAAACCGAAAAGCATCTGGATCAGATAACACAAAAGCGCAACAAAAACAACAGCCGCCGTTTTGTTTTCAAGGCCGGCCCTTAAGGTCCGGACGGCAGCGATAAATATAGCCGCAAGATAAGCCAAAAGGGAGATTACGCCCGTATTTACCAAAATGTTAAGATAGTCGTTGTGCGCGTTATCTATTGACGTTTCAATCATTGTCCCGGTCACTTCATTAAACCGCTTGAAGGTAAACCCTATGCGTTCCGCCAGCGTATCCGGACCCCCGCCAAACCATATGTGCTCCGGTACCAGTCCCGCCGCCTGCCGCCAAATTTGTATTCTGGATGATCCGAAGGAAGCGTCAACGTCTCCCCACAACAGCCGATGCATTTCCGACAAAGCCCCGCTTGAAAACGGATATGCCCGGACCACCACGAGAAAAGCGGCGATTGCCGCTATCACACAGATAACGCGTATTCTTTTTGCTTTTTTCTCATTCCATTCGGCCTTAATCCCGCTTCGGTTCATAAAGTGAGATAGGCAGATCAGGGCGGCAGCAATTACTGCCGAAACCGCAACAGGAGCACCGAACTTCGGGTGAATGCCGATGATTCGGTTTTCATATGTCACATTCAGGCAAGTATAAACTGCCACGCTGAAAAATGAAAGCCCCCCCGCCCGCAAAACCTTCGCAAGCCTTTGCCTTGAATTTGCTAATGCGGGAAACGTAATGATCAGGCCGCCGCCGATTCCAACGAGCCCGGCGCTGACGCCTGATAGAAGTAAAAGAAAAACCCCCGCTGTAAACGGAACAAGCATCAGGCCGGTTTTTTCATTGAGCAGATAATAGGCATATAAAAGCGGGAGCATAAGAGACAAAAAAGCCGACAGAAGATCAATGTTGCCCAATGTACCCAAAAAAGCATTGGCATACAGGGTAAATGCGTCATGATGCGTATAGCCCTTCGGATAAAGCATAAATGGATTATAGCCCAAATATTGCAATATCCCGATTACAGCGTTGATTGTTACCACAGCGCCGATCAAATACAGGTGTAGCTTCCTCAGCTTACCGAAACAGGATACTAGCAAAAAGATAACCGCATATAGCAAAATGGTGCTTACCCCTTCATATCTTCCCGCACCGAGCCAGACCTTTGAACCGTAGTCGGACAACACCGCCGACACACAACAGAGCAAAGCATAAATCAAAATGCAGATTTGAGTCGGGCTTATTGTCATGCCTTTTTCGGCTGTGTCCCTGTATTTTCCGGTGAAAAGGCACAAACCCGCTGTGATAAGCATAAGGCCGATATAAACCAGTGCCGACCACAGAAAAAAGCCGTATTTTGCTGCAGTAATATTGAGGTATCCGCTACTTCCCTTCCAAAGCGGAAAGACTAGCAGCATAAGGCACACATAAGCGTCGGTGATTTTGTCATAACATCGGCAATTGGTTTTCACCGTAAACTCCATTTCCTTCAACTAAATAATTAGATGAAAAACCGGGTGAGGGTGCACCCGTTGTAATATCTGGCCGGCATCATGAATCAAGTCAGCAAGTCACCAATAGCCCGAAAGCCGGCAATTCTTACTTAAAACCAAATCGAATATTCAATCGTTTTTCGTCTGCTTTTCTGCCGGGCTTGACTTGCGTAAAATTATTCTCTATAATGATAAAAGAACAGTCATAGCATTCTTGTCCACTGTGAAGGGCTTTATTTTTTACGTTTATCGTAATAAATGAAGGCCCTTTTGGCAAACAGACAAATAATAGCGCATGGCTGCGCACATAATTGAAGCAGCCGTATGCGTTATATTTCGTTCAGGTACAGCATGCTTTTCCGGTCAAATATAGTGTAAATTGTTTATTAATCGATGGTATCAGCAAAATGAAGGAGGAGCCGACATGCCTAAGGTAATCTATATAACAAAAACAGATAAGGAAAAACTGAAAAGTATCATTGATGATGCGATGAAAAACGGCAAAATGCTGGATAAATCGATGAGAAAACTGGAAGAAGAAATCGAAAACGCCGATGTAGTCGATTCCTCCGGAATTCCACAGAATATCATAACGATGAATTCTCGTGCGATATTACATCTCAATCAAGAGGATATCGAGGTTTCTCTGGTTTATCCGGAGGACGCCGATTTGAGCACAAACAAGCTGTCCGTTCTTTCACCGATCGGCACCGCCATACTTGGTTACCGGGAAGGCGATCGGATAAAATGGGAAGTACCATCCGGCGTTACCGAAATAGAGATAAAAAAAGTTACATATCAGCCGGAAGCATCCGGTGATTATCATGTGTAACCGCTTTTGGGATCTCGCTCCTAAATCATATTGGCGTCCTAAGCGTTAGCGATAACAATCGCAAAGCGCTCATCGTGATTCACAAAAACAACAGGACAACCTCAATTCTTCCGCGGCCTGCTTTCTGAATCCTTGCTACGGTATTCATCATACACCTTTTACTATACCACAGCAAGGATTTACGCACATCAATGCATGGCATCGTTTGCATTGCAATGCCGCACCTTCGTCAGCTGAGAGGTCGGGACAGAAAGAGCAAAGAAGATAAACAGCGCACACAAACTGCGAAAAGAGGAATCAAATATGGAAAGCAAAATAGGAAAAGCAATAAAACTGAAAAGCTTCCCCATAGCGGTGTTCGGAACAGACACAAAGCCTCTAAATGCGCTGCAATTTCGTGAAGGCAGATGGGGTTGTGTAATATCCATGCTGGACGCGGCTGCCAAAGGGCGTACAGCTGTATTTGATACGCATTCCACAACCTGTGTCGGCGGGAAAACAGGGTTAGGCTTTGAAAAATTTGATCCCGGACATATTGAATATTTTTTGTCAACGGGCAACGACGCCATAGAAGGGGAGTATTATAAAAAAAACCCCGAACTGGCGAGCGCGTTTATAGCTTGTTTACCGGAAATCAGGACGAGAGAGTTTGTGGTTTTTAAACCGCTGCCTGAGCTAATCGGAGAAGAAACGCCCGGAATTGTTGTTTTTCTGGTCAATGCGGATCAATTGTCTGCACTCGTTCAATTTGCCAATTATGATAAACCGACACAGGACAATGTCAAGGTGGATTTTGCCGCCGGCTGCGCTCAGGCAGTTTTATATGCGATGAAGGAAGCGGAATCAGAAAACCCGAGATGTGTTATTGGACTGACTGACCCCTCAGCTCGAATGTTCATTGACAAAGACCTGCTTTCTTTCAGTATGCCCTATAAGCGTTTTCTGGAGCTCGAAGAGCAGGTGGAGGAAAGCTTTTTAACCAAAAAAACCTGGCTGAAAATAGCCGAAAGAATTTGATGATTTGTTCTTATACTAATCCTTAACAAAATATGAGGATTGGTATAAGTCATTATGTTTAAATGACCATGCGGGCTCCAGAGCGCCCACATGGTCATATTACTATTCATCAATATAATCGAAGAACTGCATGACAGGTTTACATCAGCCCGGCATTCTGACGATCTCAAATGCGGAGGACCGCATAACGCTGATGAAGTCGGCTATGGTTTCAAGCTTTTTATCCGTTCCGATGGCACAAAGGCTTTCCTGGACGCCATGGTGGTTGTCGGACCCGGCAGATATCTTCAGCCCATATGCTTCCGCGTATTTTGCAGCCAGCCGGTTTTCAAAATCCTTGCGTTCCGCGTTAATGGTTTCTACTGCATCTACCCTTCTGGGCATCAACTGTATCACCGGGATGTAAGCCTCTTCTCTGAACGGATGAGCGTGGACGACAAAAGCGCCTTCGTTTCGTACCAGATCAAGATAATCATTAATAAACAGCTTGTCAATATCGGGATGATCCAGAAGCCATGCCTTATTCAGACCATATGTGAGAAAATCAATGCCCATATAGGTGTACTCCCAAGCAAAAAACACATCCAATCCCAGTTTTTCGCCCTCCTCTGCGGCCAGTTCATACCCCTTGCAAAACATGTTTACTTTCTGTTCCCAGGTAAGACCGTCCGGTACGATGGTGTTTCCACCGAGAAAATGATCCGTCACAACGATTCCCGTAAAACCCATACGTTTATAATATGCCGCCTGTCCGGAAGCGCTGCCGCTCGCGCAGCGGCTTACCTCGGCGGTGTGCAGATGTGTTTCGTACAGATACATGACGGTTTCCTCCAGTGTCTGATGTTTATTTCATGATAGGTATGAATGCAAAACTTTAACCGCGGCATGGAAATACTAAAATCTCGGCCCCCAGGGTTCACCTTTTTCCAGACCCCATTTTTCAAACATTCTTATGTAAAACTCGGGGCGCGGATAGTTGAAATTCATGTCCATGGTCAGATTGCGGTATCCAAATCCGAATTTAGATAAAGCCTTTATCCCGCTCACAACCTCTTCTACCCGATCACCGCGCATCGTAAAAATCATATAATTTTCATCACACAGTCCCCGCTCATAATCGCCGGGATCGGGAATGGAAACATTATAGGGCATATCACCGTTTAGTACGGGAATTGCCGCGTGTACGCAGGAGGCACAAGTATCCAAAGAGGCCTGTGCGGTCTTACCCGTTTCATATTTTGAGGCCATAAGCAGGTTTCTCAGCTGTCCGGGATAACAGTAAATCATAACGATATCCGGCTCAAAGCTGCAATCGGAAAGAGGTGACAGGGTATATCCGATTACTTCCTTTTGCGTATTAAGCCGTGGATACTCGTCTTTAAAATACGCTTTGCTTGCTTCCGGATCTTTCATAAAATGCTTATCACCCAGAAGCTCGTGGTCGTTTTCGTCCAAAGGTGTATTATTAAATGATATGAGAGGCCATATGCACCAGTTATCCTCTTTTAGCATCGCAATAGATTTTCTGTTATGGCGAACGATTGTCAATGCCTGACAAAACGCGAGATTCTTCTTCATGTCCCTGCGCGGTCTTATAAATATATCCGAAACTTCATCATTTTTATACAAAATTTTAAGCGCTATCGGTGCTTCGCGCAGGTTCAAAGCCTGCTCAATCTCTGTTCCCATCCGGCAAAAATCATTAACGGTCGGCATGTCCTATCTCCTTTGTTTTGAAATTTGAATATCCTATGCTTATCATATGATTAAACAGTATAAATAGCAATACTTTAAGCAACAAAAGGGTACCTTGTCTGACCGGTCTGAAGAGCATGTCCCATAACCGGTTATTGCGTCATTTGCCGCTTTCTCGAATAATTCTCGGTATTAAATCAAGCCGCTTTAAACAGGGTATACCTTATTTTATTATATTGTGGTAGAATTTTAGTGTTAGTGTAGATACACTGGAAATCTCAATATCTCTTCTGCCGATAAACTCTTCGGAAAGGAGTGCCGCCATATGAAGCGCCTTATCTTTCATGTCGATGTAAACAGCGCGTATCTCTCCTGGGAAGCGGCAAGGCTTTGTGCACAGGGTGCAGAAGATATTCGAATGATTCCTTCGGCCATTGGGGGTGACAGAGAAAAAAGAACCGGTGTCATCCTGGCCAAATCCATTCCGGCAAAGAAATTTAATATCAAAACCGGAGAGCCTGTTGCGTCAGCTCTCCGGAAATGCCCCGGACTTTTGCTCTTTAAACCGGATTTTCAATTGTACGAGAAATGCTCACGAGCTTTCATGGACATTTGCAGAAAATATGCGCCGATCGTAGAAAAGTACTCCATTGACGAGTGTTTTCTTGACATGAGCGGAACCGAACAGATTTATCCCGATCCTGTCGCTATCGCAATAAAAATAAAAAATGAAATCCGCGATACGCTGGGTTTTACGGTAAACATAGGCATTGGCCCCAACAAGCTGCTTGCGAAAACGGCCGGTGATTTTGAAAAACCCGATAAGGTCCATACCCTGTTTTTAGCAGAAATGGATACCAAGCTTTGGCCGCTGCCTGTCGCTGAATTGTTTTCCGTTGGACGGGTGGCAGCGGATCTTCTGAAAAAAGCGGATATATTAACAATCGGGGATCTGGCGACAGCCGATCTGCAAACTGTACAAGCATTAGTCGGCAAGAAACACGGTCGGCAGTTGCGAGAATACGCAAACGGCACTGACAATTCACCCGTTTTGGCCGAAGCGGAGGACGCGAAAGGATACGGCAGCTCGACGACACTTGAAAAGGATGTGACGACAACCGAAGAGGCCTACCGGATTCTTCTTGCTTTAACCGACACCGTCACATCTCGGATGAGAGCCGACGGTGCGCGGGCTTTTTCTGTATGCGTCACCATACGCGGCAATGATTTTAAGAACAAATCACATCAAAAGAAACTGGACGAGCCGACGGACATAACCGCCGAGATTTATGCCGTTGCCAAAAAACTGTATACCGATCTCTGGGACAAGAAGACGCCTTTGCGCCTGCTCGGCGTCTCTTTGTCCGACATCACCCGGGACGCCTTTATGCAGCAAACGCTTTTTTCAGATGGACATAAAGACCGTCAAAGGAAGCTGGATAAAACAATTGACGGCATTCGCAGGAAGTTCGGTTCGGATACGATTACCCGAGGCTCTATTTACCGATATGGGGAGGATGTCGGCAAAAAGTATAAGGCGCAAATAAAACAAAAAAAAGATGAAGGCGGCTAAACACCTTCGTGTAAAGGAGCACGACAATGAAAATCAAAATGGTTTATATCTTGTCCGCAGCCCTGTGCCTGATGACCTCCGCCTGCTCAGGCGTTCCGGGCGAAACAGCGGATACAATCGAATTTCAGGGGATTATATTAAAGGAAAACAGCGCGCTGGTGACAAAATCCTCGGAAAGTCAGCTCCCTAAGGGACAGCTGATATCCCTGAACTTTCCGGAGAACATAACAGTGCCCCCGGCAGGCAGCCTATATCGATTCGAAATCGGATCCTATTTGCGTTTATCCTGGCCGCCGCAGGGAAGTGTTATAGCTGCGGAGGAGATCAGCTCTTATGCCGGCCATACGGTCATTTCCTTCGATACGAGCGATGCTATTTTGCGCCACCTACCGGATATAGCGCATCTTATTGATGTCAGAACGATCGAAGAATACGGTAACGGGCATGTTAGCGGCGCGAAAAATATTTCGTTGGATAATATAAAAACATCGATATTGTCAGCGGTTCCTGAAAAGACGGATATTGTCATCCTTTACTGCCGCAGCGGAAACCGATCCGCTACAGCGGGCAAAATGCTGGAGGAAATGGGCTATCAAATCATCCTCGATGCAGGAGGAATCATGAGTTATACCGGCGAACAGGTGAAAGGTATCGAGCCCGGCCCGCTGCCCGACAGTTCTAAGAGCAGCTGAACGGAGGTGCAAAATGACATTTACGGCGCTTGAAAACGAGCGGCTGCTGTTTCGTAAATTTCGGGAGAGCGATTTCCCGGTTGTTTATGACTGGCTCGGGAATATAGAAAACATGAAATATCGAAAAGCGGTGCTGAGCGAAGCGGAAACACATAGCTATCTGGACTGGGCGATATCAAGCGCGGATGCGGAGGAATGTACGGATTTTGAATTTGCGACGGTGCTTAAAGAAACCGGCGCGTTGATCGGATCCGCTTCGCTAATTAGACTCGCGACCGAGCCTGAATTGGGTTGGACGCTGCACCGAAACTACTGACGGCAGGGTCTGGGTACGCAAATGGGACAGACCTTGCTGGATTTTGGTTTCGGGACGCTGGGACTTTATCGCATCATTGCCGGGTGCAACGCAAATAACATCGCTTCATATCGGATAATGGAGAAAATCGGGATGCGTCGTGAGGCACATTTCATCAAGGCGCAGCGTTCAAATATCGGCCTTGGATTTCAATGGTGCGACAGGTATCAATATGCGATCTTAAAAGAAGAATGGCCGTCTTCCTGTTTCTCTCCATGTCTTCATTTATCATTACCTTGCCGATGATGTTCCGGGTAATTGTGCCTACATAACCCGCATACTGCCTGATTATCTCCTCCAGCGCTGTTTCATCCTTAGTCCGCAACGCGCGGATATGCTGTGTTTTACTGATTGTCCTTACCTCGTTTGAAAGCTCTCACTTATAATAACACCGAATAACGCCTAAAATGGGCATTGGTTTAATTATTTCTTTGACAATTGCTATAACTTAACAGTTCTCAGCTATTGATATTTTTTTATTATCAGCGTTTTTACAGCGGTATATTACGGTTATTTTCCAATGACGCAAGGTATATTCCTTTTCACTGTAAAATGTACCGTCGCCATTTGTTTTCCGGAAATGCAGCCGATCACAGGTAACGTGCACTGCAAATTCGGGGTGCCGCAAAACACAATAATGCATTTTGCGACACCCCGTTCCGGTCATGCGGAACATTATTTCATTACGGTATCTGTTCCCTTGCGTATGTCAGGCATTATTCATTTATGCGCAGCGGTGTGGCGGGATCTGTGATTGAGGCAATCTTTATGGCAAATGAATTACCTTCTTTGATGTCCTGATCGGTTACGATATGGACATCCAGCAGTTTATCGACCATATACCCTGTTCTCAGATAGTTGATTTGAGCCAATGCCCGGCTCCACCCGTCTATCCAGTTTTCCATAATCGTCCTTTGTGTACTGTCTTGCCGCTTGACATGCACCAGCAGATCAATATCACTACCAATGCCCGCATCACCGGTATTGGTACTCCCAAAAAGGTAAACACCCTTTACACCTAAAGAATCCATGTCCATCGTGTCCGCTATCTTCTGTGCCATAAAATTCCGCCATTGCCAATGGTCCTGTGTATCCGCAACGGATCGAAAGAGGGATTCGTTTTGAGGTTCAGCTGCCTTTGAACCTGTTTTAGCAGCCGGTTCCGAATCGGTGAGAAATGCCACAGCCTGCTCCAGCTCGGCGTTCATGTATATGGAAAGCGTCTTGCCATAAAAGGATTCCTGCACATCAATTACCCTAATCACACGGGACAAAGAGGCATACTGTGGTAAAAGTTTTTCCAGTATACTATCGCTGTTTTTTAGTAAGCCTTCTTTAAAAATAACGTCCTGCTGATCGGGATACAGGGGAACATACACAATTCCGGCTTCAACAAGATCCTGAAAAAAGTGCGTCCCGAACGAAAGCTCGGGCACATAGGAATGCTTTTTTCTGGCAATCTCAATAAGTGCCGCCGTGCCGGAAATGTCAGAGTAGGTCACCCGAACGCCAAGCCGCAGATCCCCTCTGCTTCCCCAGCGTCCCGGTCCTATCAGTATATAGTGTCGCCTGGGCAGCAGGCTGCCCAGCATCCCGACCGCTTCGCCTACGGCGTAAAGCTCCTCGCGTGTAGAGAGCGCATGATATTCATCACCGTCTACATATACGATATGCGTAATATCTTTTACCATACCGTCGCTGATGAATCTGTTGGCAGTAAATATGATATCATTCTTGTTTATGTTCTGCGGAATCGGCGCGGGTGCGCTGTACATAAAGCCTTGAGGCCGGCACTGCAGAAGATATAAGTCCTTTCCATCGTAGGCAAACTCAATATCTACCGGTGTATCCATCTTTTCGGAAAGAACCTCCAGCATCCGCTTGAGCTTTGCCGGAACATTGGGGGTGGTGAGAATCTTGTTGAAGGTAACAACCATTTCGTCTTTTTGCGTATCCAGCGAAAAGGCGTTTTTGTTTTCGATAAAATCATCGCAAAACACAGAAACATAGTTGTGCAGGCCCGGCATATGCGCACCGGCCTCCTTTAAAAAGGAGGAAATACGCAGCGTTTCAAACCGATTCTCCTCTAAATTGATCAGGTCGATGTGCTTAGGTGAATAGTGCCGTATATCGGCCGGCGTCTGATTAACCATCAGTTCGGGATGCGCTATGGAAAAAAGGGTTGGATAATCGTCATTTACCCTGTCAACCGCACGCGTACCGAGCCCCATAACCATTCGCACCAGTCCATCCTCCGGCTTAATGCGAGACGACCAGCGAAGACTGTTGCGTGAAAACGCTACGCCCGCAAAATCGGGTAAGTAGTAGTTTCCCACTCTATGCCCAACTACCTCCTGAATCAAAACACCCATCTGCTCGGAAAAGTTCAGCAATGACATTTCGCGCCTATACGAAATAGCATCAGGGTTGTACATAGAGGAATAAACCTCAAGAATAGCGTCAATCAAGGCCTCCAGACGTTCTTGCCTCGTACCTTGATTGGGAAGAAACAAGCTTTTGTATTTACCGCTGAACGCACTACCCTGTCTGTCCTCCAGCAAAGAAGAGGAGCGGACGATAAGGGGGGCATTATCCGCTTCTTCCAATACGATTCTGAGCATTCGTACCGTTTGCGGCGGTATCTTGGCGTTTTTAATTGTTGAAACCACTTTATTGTAGGTAATGCGAAGATGAAACGGGGAGTTGTATTTATATGAGTTGAGATCCTCCAGATTATTATAATGGAGAAAATCCACCATCTGGTCGGTAGCCAGATACCATGTCCTCGGCGTTTTGATGCCGCGAAGCAAAGGATCCTCTGCAGCGGTAAAGGCGAGAATCTGTTTTGCGAGAAACAATCCCGCCCCTTTTCCTCCGATATGACCTCTGCTGGTGTCCGAGCCGATGATCTGTTCCAATACGGATTTAAAATCGGAAATTTTTAAACAGTCCAGGACAAGATTTATCATTCGCTCATCATTGGTAATAAACCGGTGTAAAAGCTCGGCTATCAGCCAGGTCTCTGTGGTAGAGGTCTCGGCAGGCGTACCCATCGCATCGGTATATTTGCGTACGGCATCGAGGATGTCACTGACCCGGGCGTCCTTGCTGTCCACTGCCTTTACCAGTGTCAAGATGCGCTGTTCCTTAACCCAGCCGTTAATCAGCTTTGTTAGATCTTCCTGCGGCAAAAAGGCGGTCGCTCCGGCAATCAGCTTATCCCTCAACGCTGCGGCATCCATGACAACCGGCTTTGCGATGGGCGTGTTCACCTCACCGTAGGTTTCCCGCGATGCAAAACCGATATCATCAAACAAGCTGTCCGCGTTTTTACCTACAGTTTTTTTAAGATGAATACGCAGTTTCTCTCCTATATGCATCAGCATATCCGGATCAATGCTGCTGAGCATGTCCAGCATCAGGAACAACTCCCGCTGCGTGTCAGCAATCAATCGGGAAATGCGAAGAGCAATGGCATCAAGCAGCTTTATCTCGTCACTGAGCAAATCGCAGCCGTTTTCCAAAAGCGCTTTAATGTAGCCAACGGCAATCTCACCGACGCACTTATCCATCACCGTAAGCGGTGAGCTGTACAGTATCTCCGCGTGCGAAAAATCCTTCGCGCAATACTCATCGTTCCATACGGTAATTTTAACACGGCAAGCGGAAGGTACCGTAAAACCGGTCGGCACCGTATGGACAAGCTCAGTCAAAGCAGCGGGAAGCGTCAGTTTTTTGTTCTGCAACACCTCATCGACCATGTACATGCATTTGAGCTCTTTTGCTCTTTCGTACAGCTGTAGATTATATTCGTTCTTTTCTCTTTCGGTATTGCCGTTCATCCGCATGTTCCTCTTTTCGTTCAAGATTGAAAAAAGGTGCCGCTATAATGTAGATCATATGACGCAGCTTATACCCAGCCGCGCAGCTTTACCGCATTGGCTACCTTGTTGACGGCAATAATATAAGCCGCGTCGCGCATATACAGATTCTTCTCGACAGAGAGTTTATAAACATCCCGGAACGCTTTTGTCATGCAGTATTCCAGCTTTTCAAGCACCTCTGCTTTATCCCAGAAGTAGTTCATACTGCACTGCACCTGCTCAAAGTAGCTGCAGGTTACGCCGCCGGCATTGCACAGGAAATCCGGAAGCAGAGTAATGCCGCTCTCGCAAATCAAGGCATCACAGTCGGGCGTAGTGGGACCGTTTGCCGCCTCGCAGATAATCTTCACTTTGGGGGATATGCTCGGAAGGATTTTCGGTGTAATTTGGTTTTCCAGTGCGGCAGGTATTAAAATGTCTACATCCTGCTTGGCCCACTCGTCGCCCTCCAGCAGCTCATAACCCATTTGCACCGCTTTATCTGTATCAATGCTTCCGAAAGAATCCTTGATTTTACAAAGCTGTTCAATGTCGCATCCCAATTCATTTTTAAATGTATACGCCTTACCGTCTGCCTGGTTCCAGCAGGATACCGCGATGACCTTACCGCCCAGCTCCGTATATTTGCGAGCCGCGTATTCCGCAACATTTCCAAAGCCTTGGATGCTGGCCGTTGTGGATTCAACGGGAATATTCTTCTCACGCAGCAGGTCCTTTAGCACATAGATTACGCCGTAACCGGTGGCCTCTGTACGCCCGAGAGAACCGCCCATGCCCACAGGCTTGCCGGTAATCATGCTGGGATACCTTCCGCCCATGATTGTTTCATATTCGTCCAGCATCCATAACATATGCTGGCCGTTTGTCATGACATCCGGAGCGGGGACATCCAGATATAGGCCAAGCTGGTTGTAAATTTGTCGAACATAACCCCGGCACAGTCTCTCCTGTTCCGCAAGGCTAAGGTTATGCGGGTCACAGATCACGCCGCCCTTTCCGCCGCCCAAAGGAATATCGACGACGGCGCATTTCCAGGTCATCCACATGGAAAGCGCCCGTACCGTATCGGCTGTTTCATGAGGATGAAAGCGTATACCGCCTTTTGCCGGCCCCCTGGCATCATTATGCTTGATGCGAAAGGCTTTGAAAACTTTTGTTGTGCCATCATCCATCTTAACGGGAATGGTGAAATGCAATTCTTTCATCGGTTCGCGCAATAGCTCTCTGAGACCTTCGTCCATCTCCAGGACATCCGCAACCTTATCAAACTGCGCCTTGGCGTTTTCAAAAGGATTATAATTTACTTCAGCCATTTTAGTATGCCTCCAATGTTTTAGCATTTCCAACAACGCAAAACTGGCAGATATCTCATGATTGATTAACGGAAAATATGCTATTATTTAGAAATCAGCCGGCCGTAACTTCGCGTTTAAGAAACATATTTTTCATATTATATCTTTACGGGATTTTTGTCAATGAGATGAACAGTCAGGTTCCGTATCAGGATGACGCGACGGCAGATTCAAAATGCCTTTCTGCCTTTATCTTTGTGATTGACAAGCCCCCCGCAGAGGCGCGCAAATCTGTCGTCCTTGCGGCAGCTTGTGCGACAAGATTCACATCCGCTTGGCGCGGCCTCGTGGCGCATTTGAAATGTTTTATACCTGAAAGCCCAATAACTGCGCAGCATGTCATCTTCCTGTCATCTGTGATTTTCCTATGCTTCAGGCATACCGACGGGTGTTTCTATAAAACCGGCATAGGCATCTTCTTTCAGCTTATCCATATCAAGCGGTATGGAAAGTGTTAAATAGGGCACATACCTGATATATTCCGATTCAGTTGAACGCGTGTCCGATATTCCGACTGTTATATGTTCAGCAGCAGCAGCGGTCTGTATCTTTATTCCAAAAAGATAGCTGTCCGGGCTGCTCTGGCTGCACCTGATATATCCGGTGTTCACACCGCTCCATGCAAGCTCGTTTTCGTTCTTATCCTTGGCATTAATGCTCAGGCCTCCCAATTCAGAAGCAAAAAGTATGGGATTTATTCCTATGTCTGAACCGTCACGGGAAGAAATCCTAAAATAAATGCCTGTTGTTGTTTTATCTGTCCATATTTTCTCCAGGCTGAGCTCAAACTGTCTGCCTTCGGCGTTAATACCTTCGGCAATATAATCTTCAATTTGCAAAGGGGCATTTGCACCGAATATCATATGATATAATGATTCGTATGGATCGATTATGTCTGTTTCGCTGCTCTCCTCCCTGACCGGATCTGAATAGGAAAGCATATACTCTGTTGTGCCGATTCTTACGGATTTCACTTTATCAATGTCCGCAATATGATCAAATCTTATGGAAATATATGAATTTCCGTTTTTATTGGGCAGCCTTGTAACATTCGTCCAACCAATTGAATGCATATATTCCATATCGGAGAATTGGTCTGCGGCGGCTCCAACCGTCTTTCCGTTTTTATAGCAAAGGAAGATATCTCGCTGCGGCAGGCCGTCATAAGAAACTGTGCCGCCTTCCAACTGAGATCTATACATACCGTTTTCATCGGCCGGTTTATTTTGGTTTCGATAAAGATCGATCCAGAGTCCGAACGGAGAAAGCGATATGTTTCCGATAAATTCATTTGCGTATGCGTCGGTGTTCATGTGTTCGCCCGCTTTCACAGGGCAGTAACCGACCGGAATGCTAACGGAAAGGTAACTTTTCATTTCATTTGGATCCTCGCTTGACAGCGGCTTGAGGCCATACAGATTAAGGTCGACTGTTTTCAAATCAAGACCGGTTTTAATATACGCAATATAATACACAAGGCTGTCTGTGTTTTCTTCTGTTTCCAGCCTTTCAAAGTACATCCCTCTAACGCTATAGCCTTGCTGCAGATAGGCGGTTTTTATCTCCATGTCGGGTGTAAGCCTGCTCATACTGCCGCCGTCAAGCCGTTCAACGGAAAAAACAATGTAGCTGAAGTGTCCGTCGGACAGCGCGCTTTCCACTGTTAAACGCAGCTGTTCATTCTCAGTGACGGCAAGGTCAGTCATGATGTAGTCGTCAATGATGTCATAACCTCCGGATCCGAATATGGTATGGAAAAACCGTCCTCCGCTCAGAGCGGCCGCAATAGCCGTAACAGCCAGCAAAGATGCGAGGAGCACAGCTGCAAGCAAAATTTTGAATGCCGTCCTTCCGGTTTTGCGATAAGCGGTGTTTACGCGCGGATCGAGAAGTCCCGTTTTTTTAAATACCATGGACCGTATCGTGTACAAAGCATCGTCGGGTAAATTGAATGTCATTTTATTTTTTGCTATTTCACTTATATCTGCGATATCCATTTTATCAAGAGCTGAATGAAGAAATATATTCATTGTTTTGTACCTCCCATTTTATCACGCAATTTTTTCAAGCTTCTGAAAGCCCGCATATCCACCGCTGCGGAAGTAAGCCCGATATCTTTTGCAATCTCTTTCGATTTTTGACCGTAAAAGTATTTACGAAAAAGGATCTGGCTGTCCGGTTCGCCCAGTTCAAAAATTGCTTTTATAAGCTGTCGCTTTTCCTCTGCTTCTAAAACAATATCTTCGGTAAGTGAATCTTCTACAAGATCTCCAGCGTAATCATCAATGGGTATTACTTTCTTTCGATTCTTTTGTGATTTCCAAAACAGGTCAATGGCGCTTCTCCTGGCCGCCACAGAAACATATGCTTTAAAACCACCGCGTTTAAGATCTATTTTTTCTACATTTTTATATATTTCAAAAATTACGCTGCTGACACATTCTTCAATATCTTCGCATGTCGCGGTTCCAAGAGCCCTCGCCGAGACAATGGAATAAATAAGGGCAGCATATCGGTCGAGCAGTTCACTTAGTCCGATGTTTGGTTTGGTTTTTATTAGTTTCACTAATGTATGATCGTTCATAAGGCCACCGGTCCTTTCATCATGCAAAGAAATGATTCTCAATATAACTATTCCGCCGAAGCATGGCAAATCTAACAAAAAGTTGATAACAATCTTTAGGGAACAACCGTTATACCTTACAATAGCGCGTTTTCTATTTGATTTTGACGAAACATGTGCATTCATTTTTGCTACTAAATCCATATCTTATATGCAGCTTTAAATTTAAAGTCCCTTCGTTTACCAAAGATGAGTGAAAATTTGTTGCATACGGCGTTTCATTCAGAAAAAGATAAAATAATAATTCCCGGAATGAATGTACCAGGAATTTTGACAGAAAATATTCATAAATCGGCATTTGCTATTTATTTTCTTGGTATAGACAGATAACAAACGTGTCCGGCTTTTCCTCTCTATTCATGATTATTTACCAAAAGATTTGTCTGGAACTCCGCCCTTATCTGCACCGTATACTACACGCTTTCATGTATATCTCCGTCGGAGCGGCACTAATACCTTTTGACAGAACCGTCTTTTTTGGCATAATTAATAAATAAATACCTCATATTTGCGGAAAGTGCATATAAGCACAGGTTTATTCCTCTTCTATTTCCAGCAGTTTAATGGAAAGCATAATGTGCAGGGTTTCATCCAAAGAACCAAAGTTCAGATGCTGCAATTTGTTGATTTTTTCGATACGCTTGATAAAAGTGGTGCGGTGAATAAACATAGCGGCAGCCGCGTGAGAAGCGTTAAACTTATGTATGATGAAGTACTTTAATGTTTTCATAAGCTCGGTGTTGTTTTTTTCATCATAACCGTAAAGTGCCAGTATACCGGGGTGGCAAAAGAACTCTGTTGAAAACCGTTCTGAAAGGTAGCTCGCGATGTAGTCTGTGCAGTGGTCGCTGAAACTAAAAATCCAGGAATCGGGATTTTTCTTAAGACCGTTTTCTATGGCATACATACATTGAGCAAAGAAATCGCCGGCATAAAAAAGATCCTGAAAACGGTTGCTGAATCCCAGCTTAAAATCAATATCATTGTGAACCACGGTAAGGGTGTTTGTTATGTCGGAAATCTCAAAACTTTCAAAAACGGAGCAGTTAAACAAAAGGATAAGGCTGTTATTGTGGCGGATTGCAATGCAATTGCGCCACAGTTTTTCAAAGTGACCGCATAAATAGCCGGAGAACTCAACAAAACTGCTCCATGTATCCATACGCAGAACCGCAACCATAAATGTATGGAACTGTGACCAGCCCATGGCGTTCAGACAATTGAGAATATACTGCTTCGGGGCGTCCTCAGGCTCTAAAAACAGCTTTGTAATCGACATATGCATGGTGTTGGTATCTGTTTTGCTTGCGCCCTTAACCGACCAACTTAGTTTCTTTTCAAGGAAGTCGCCAAAAACGTCAACAATCTGACAACAGCCATCATTGGGTACAAAATCTTCACCGAACTTGTCCGGCACAACCACCAGACGGCCGATGAAGCTGTTATCATCATTGAAAAGACTGCGTATTATTGCGGTATGCTGATAACGGCCGCTAGTATCTATATGTGATTTTCGACCCTGTGCGCTTGAATACATGCCGTGGCACTCAACCGTTTCAATAAACTGTGAATATTTTGTATCAATCGTGAACATGTCCTCAGTAAAGGGAACAGACTCGTACAAATGCTCCAGGTTCTCGTTTTCTACAACAATACTGACGGGAAAAATATGAAGAAAAGATTCAATCATAACTGATATGGGCGAATAATCGCAGGAGAGCGAAATCAGTTTGCCATGCCAGCGTTCAAGCGTGATAAAAAGCTCATTTAAGGTTTCCAGAGCCTCATTGGGATTGTGGCAATTGCCGATCAGTATAGCTCTTGACCCCTTCAGGAGCTTAATCCCTACGGCATCGGCACTGCAAAAAACCAATGCAGAACCTGCAGTGTCTTCAGAAGGCTTAAAATCATCTGTATTATTCACAACATAAATGATGCCCGGCTCCACGGTACCGGCATACATTTTCGGCATATTCAGCTTTAAGGGAATGGCGGATGTATGCAAATCAATCAATGGGTATCGTATGCTGAGAAGAAGATGAATCATAGAATAATAGATATCCATATTACCCTCGCTTCATGCTGCTGATGTGTGCTTCTATACAATCGCTTGCTATCAATAAATTATAGCATTATTCAGGTAATTAGACAACAATTTGTATCTTTATCCACAAATTTCTTAGCGAATATATAGAATGTAGCATTACGCAAATCCACTTTCACAGTTTGGAATATTTTAATCACATATTAACTCTGCTATAGTTACACATAAGAAGCAATGGGATTAATCAGAGCGGTTTATCTTTATAATTGAGGATTTTGCTATATGAAAAAGGTGAGCTGTAACTGAACGCGCAACAAATATGCTGGTAATATCAATGAAAATAACAGAAAGGATCGGTTTTGCCAAATGAAACGCATCTTTACCTTATTGCTGGTGATCGGAATACTGCTTGCTATGTTCTCGGGATGCAATAGCAGCGAAGCAAAAACCGGCGAAACAGCCACAGCACAAACGGAACAAACGCCTGAGGTTCAGGACCGGACACCTTCGCCTGAGCCGGAGAAAACACCGGAAGGCATCCCGGAGGATCCAAATTATAACTATCCAAAGGGAAAATATGAAACCGATGCAGACGGCTGGCCGCTCAATTCCTACAGCTATGATGGCCCAATTAGCTTGACCGATGAAGTATTTACCTACTGGACAGTATGTTACACACCCGAGTACATTCCCGAAGGCGGCATGGGTGAGGTCGACTTTCGCAAAAAAGAACAGGAAATCACCGGTGTAAACCTTGAGTATATTGTGATTTCCATCATACAGAGAGCTGAAAATTTTAATATGCTTCTCGCGGCGGATGATCTGCCCGACATTATGAACGGAGCCAGTGCCGTTTATCCCGGGACCAAAACCGAGGCATATGAATCGGGTTATTATGCAAATATCCTTGATTACAGGGAATATGCCCCCAACTATTTTTATTTCATAAAAAGCCATAAAAACAGCGACAAAAACCTTTATGATACGATTTTCCTCAATGAGCAACTCATAACAACCTTTGTCTCATTTGAAGATGAAATGGGCTTTAATGCCGTCCCCCTGGCGGTCAGAGGCGACTGGCTGGAGGAGTTTGGTTATACAGCCGATGATATCAAGACCATTTCCGATATAGAAGACTTTGCCCACATACTGCAAACAGAAAAAGACATTACATACCCATTCCATGTCATTAGCGGCAATCTGGACCTGAATCAGGTCTTTGCCTGCTTCGATACCTTTACAGCGCTTTCGGGCGGTGGTTTGCCCATGTATCCGGCGCCTTCCATCATAGATGGAAAGGTCGTATTTTCATACAGCAATGATAATGCAAAAGAATGGATATCGCAAATCAATGCATGGCTTGACGACGGCATTATGACGCCCGATTTCCTCAATATGGGCGTTTACCCCAACACCGGGGATATGACGATCTACGACGGCAGCTGCGGTATTGCAAACGGACCGTTTGACAGTCTGGTGGAAATGGAAGAGAGAGCCTCTGACCCTAACGCCCGCTGGGTTGTTGTGCGCAGGCCATTATTGACGGAAGAACAGGTCCTTCACCTCGGGTCTCCCAACGGCTATATCACATATGGTTTAACCGAGATCAGCACAAAATGCGACAACATCCCCTTAGCCGTCTCATTTTGTGACTGGCGCTACAGTCCCGAGGGTTCTTTCATCCAAAGCTATGGTGTTGAGGGAACGTTATGGGAATATGACGATAACGGCAAGGTCGTATCGACAGAATGGGCAATTTATAATCCGGACGGAGCTGATTTCATTTTCTTGCAGCTTATCTATGCGGCTAACCGTTTCATCGAGCACGGCCTGAAGATTACATCATCCAAATATATGTTTGAGGGCGGCGAAAGAATCCCGGCCGATGCTTTCATGTACAGGAATGTTGCCTGCGACGGCGCATATGAATGGCCTGCAGGCGTCTCGCTTTCGGAGGAAGAGGCTGAAACCTTCAACCGAATCGGCATCGACCTTGATACGTATGTCAGTGAGAATATTCTTCTTTTTGCGACCCGCGAAAAACCCATGTCCGAATGGGATGAATACATCAGAACGCTGGAAAGTATCGGGATTCATGAAGCGCAAGCAGCTTATCAGAGCGCTTATGATCGGTATTTGGAAAGAGTAGCCGCCAGAAGCTAAGCAACGGGTAAAGTGCCGGTTTGAAAAAACCGGCACTTTACCCACTTTATGTATGAAGGAGGATATAAAATGCCCGTAAAACCGAGAAAAAGAAAACACAGACCCGAACAGCTTTCCGGAATGACCATCAAGAATATGGTCAGAAACCCGCTGGTCAACCCATATATAGGTGAACCGATGAACAGACCTGACCTGCAGGATTTCTTTAGCGGCAAGGAATTTTCAATTCACCTGGATGGTGCTCCCGAGCTTAAATACAAGGTTAAAGACAAAAACACCCTGCGCTGGTGGAAAAACGGCTGGTGGGGCGACGACGATGTAACCGGTTGGGAGGAAGAGTATTATGAGTGCTATGCGTCATCCGCCGAGGGTCTTTATTTCCTGTTCCACCAGATAACCAACGATGTTTTCAGCACCCACTGCCGCATCTTTGCCATTGATACGGTAAACAATCTGGTAACCATGCTAAGCGGTACCCTGGGCCTTGTGGACTACACCAACAGAGACACCGATGTGCATCCGTATTTCGGGTATATAAGCTGGTATGACGGTAAGCCGGCTCCTTCGGAGCGCCATTATAAAACGCATGAAATGATACAGAAAAACATCCTGTGGCGCGTAAACAACTACAACACCATTCATTATTATGTTTCAAGGAATTATTTCAACTACCAAATGTTCGGCGAGGAAAACGGTCTTGTGGTAACAGAGCTTTGCCGTTTTATCCGTTTGAGGGACAATGTATTCCTTTTCTTCTGGCGCGACATGCAAGAATCAGGCCGGCTGCATGCCGAAATTATGGACCTAAACAAGTTCTTCGGCGTAGGAATGATCTACGGTGTTACCGATTTCCGTTTCTGCTGCTACGGCTACACCCGAGAAGAAGGACGCTATGTATCGGAAGAAGAGCTCGTAGAATTTGAACGCGTTTTCTTCGAGAGCAACGACCAGAGATATGCTCTGAAAACTGTTTTCGGCGTAGACTTAGATGACTACACGTACAAACCCATAGACAGATAAATAGGTGAGGAGGTAAGAAATATGCCCAGATATCCGCTGGACAGAAGAGAGTGGGCCGGTAAGGTTGTATCGCGCGACCTTATGGAAGGCGCAATGAAATGCGCGGTAGACCCGTATAAACACGGAATGTCCCTAAACCATCCGCCGTTTTCCGATGTATTTGCAGGCAAGACATGTACCTTCGTTTTCAGCGACGGTGCCAGGCTTGAATATAAGTTTATTGATCAAAATAAACTGGCATGGTATCTGCCCGGTGTGGGCGGAGGCTGGCAGGAGGTATACTACGAGTGTTATGAAACGTCCGCGCCCAATCTCTACTTTATGTTCCATGAAAAAGTTGAGGCTATGCCGCCGGCGGCCCGTGTTTTTGCCATTGACATGGACAACAACAAAATAACCATGCTTTATAACTGCCAGGGCGGCGATGAGGATTATGAAATGACCGACGTTTCCATCACGCCTTATTTTGGATATGTTGACTGGCATGACGGTGCGGAACCGCCTGAATCATTTCACGCTTATACCACGGAAATGGTCCGGAAGGTCGTCATGTGGCGTGTTAACACCTGGTGCCTTATTCATTACTACACCAGTAAGCATTTTTTCACCAATCAGGTTATGATCGGGCAGGACGGCCTGCTTGCCTCCGAACCCGGAAGACATATAAAGCTGCGCAATAATGTCTACCTCTTCCACTGGTTGGAAGTAAGCGGACCCGGAGGGCTTGGCTGTGATGTTATGGATTTTGACCGGATGAAGGGTGTGGGTATGTTCTATGGTGTAGGCCCGGGATCAAAGGTTTGCAACGGATTTCAGCGCGAAGACGGTAAGTTTTTAAGTAAAGGGGATCTGCTTGTTTTCGAGAAGGTTTTTGAGAAAAAGGGCGAGAGAGCCGCTATGGAAGCAATGGGCGTTAATCTGAGTGACCATACGACCAACCTTATACACATTTAGCCTCATGGATTAAGCGCACAATTGCTGATAATGATAGAAATTACGATCACATTAGTTTATAGTTAATGTGATCGTAATTTTTCTAACACGGATTGGGGGCATATCCATGCGCAAACGCATAATCGGCATTTTATTGGTTTTCATCATGGTATTGGGGTTCTCCTCTTTTGCTCAGGCCGCGGAGGCAGGAAACTATATCTCCGAAGCCGAACAATTAAATTTACTTGGGGTGTTTCAAGGGACAGGCGATGGTTTTGAGCTGAACAGGGAGCCAACCAGATTAGAGGGCCTTATCATGCTGATTCGGCTCTTGGGAAAAGAGGCCGAGGCTCAGTCGCTTATATATCAAGACTGTGTATTTACCGATGTCCCTGATTGGGGTAAAGGCTACGTCAATTATGCCTATTTATTCGGTCTCACCAAAGGTATGGGTAACAACCTGTTCGGTACCTACGATAAAATTCATACCTTGGCCTACACGACCTTCATGCTGCGGGCGCTGGGTTACAATGATGACAACGGCGATTTTTCATATAGCCTGGCAATCCAATTTGCCGTGCAGATTGGGCTGTATACTGACGCTGATGCCGCTGAGCTGGCCGAAAATATCTTTTTGAGGGATCATGTCGCAAAGATCAGCATGCTTGCTTTGAACACAACGGTAAAATCCGGCGGGATATCTCTTCTGGACAAGCTGTCCAATGACGGGGCTGTTTCTCAGGATGTTGCATTCCGGATAAAAGCGTATCTGGCAGGCAGATTAAAAGTCCACTTCATTGATGTCGGGCAGGCAGATTCGGTTCTTATCACAAAAGGCAGCGATGCCATGCTGATTGACGGCGGGAACAATGACGATGCCGATTTAATCATTTCCTATATTCATTCCCTTAACATCGGGACACTGAAATATGTCATCGCAACCCATCCTCATGAGGATCATATCGGAGGACTCGCCGAAGTTATCAGAGCATTTGATGTGGAAAATATCATCATGCCCGATGTTGTATCGAGCACTCGAACATTTGAGAATTTGTTGTCTGCCATAAGCAATAGCGGACTTAAAATCACTCGGCCTGAATATGGCAGAGCCTTTGCATTGGATCAAGCCGAATTTGTGATCCTCGCACCCAATACCTCCGATTACCTTGAGCCGAATAACCATTCCATTGTGCTAAGACTAATAAACGGCTCAACCTCCTTCCTTTTCACAGGCGATGCGGAAGTGTTGTCTGAATCCGAGATGCTGGCCAAGGACAGCAGCATATTGAAATCTGATGTGCTCAAGGTCGGGCATCACGGGAGCGAGTCTTCAACAAGCCTTGCATTTTTACAGGCTGTTTCGCCTCAATATGCCGTTATCCCGGTCGGAGAGGATAATGATTATGGCCATCCCGCAGAGGCGGTTACGAACAGACTGGCCGCTGCCGGTATTGCGGTTTTTCGCACAGATAAAAACGGGACCGTCGTATTCACATCTGACGGCAGTAAAATAACCGTAGATAAAGTCGCCTTCACCGCAGCAGAATCCGGGATCACGCCGGATGAGCCGCCTTCATTTATATCGGAAGATGTTGTCATATCCGATGTGGACAAAAAAGCCGAGCTAGTGACAATAAAAAATACCGGGTCAACCGACGTGAATCTAACCGGATGGAAGCTGGTATCGGTAACAGGCAATCAGACATTTACATTCCCCTTTTATACCCTGAAAGCTAACGCAACCGTAACCATTGCAAGCGGCGGAGCAGAAGGCGATTTGATTTGGACCGCCTCGAATATTTGGAGCAATTCCGGCAGCGACCCCGCACAGCTCTATGACGCGCAAGGTCATTTAATTGCCGTTTTTGACAGCTGACTGGAGGAGAATATGAAGATTATTATTGATCGTTTTGAAGGAAATTTTGCGGTTGTCGAACTGGAAAACAAAGATACCGTAAATGTCCCGAAACAAATCCTTCCGGATGACGCAAAGGAAGGAACTGTTCTTGCCATAGAAATTGACCATTTGGAAACTGAAACAAGAAAACGTAGAATTTCTGAAAAGATGAATGAATTGTGGTCCGACTAATAGATAAGCATTGTTGACGCTTTAAATGCGGTAAAGGGTTTTCAACCGTTAAATTTTGATTGTACTGCCTTTGCTGCTCGTCTTCCATTGCCATACAGCTTGACACTTACAGAAAATACAACCTCGCCTCCTAACCCGCAGCGGGCAAGGAATCGAGGTTGTATTTTCTGTTACTAAACTTCATATTTATTGATGACCGGTATGAGCATTCCGGCGACCGGCTACCGCGGATAACATTGAAGCAGCCGATCAAACATCAAACCGGTTGTATTTCTGATGACAGTCCACACACAGTTTCCTGCCGTCTTGAAGTCGTATCCAGTTATCGCCCGTAGTCTCCCCGCAGCTTTCACAATCATAAGATTTGAAGATCCGCGCCGCTTCAGGTAGTTTTATCTTTGTGTCTGTTGCTTTAAACATCTCTTTCGGCTCAAGTCCCTGATAATAATCATACGATTCTTCTCTTGTCATTGAATCCGGCTTTTTCTTCAGCATGAGACGAACGGACTTGCCGGTTTGCCGGTTATAAAAAGAAAATGCCTGTTTTCCTGTCAGGTGAAACAGGAGATTCCCCTTTCCAATGCTGCAGCCCAGAATAACTTGTATGGCATCCACACCGCAAGCGTCATTTTCTGAAATGCACACGACCTCCTCATCTGAGGAGAAAGTCAATGCCAGTAAGTCGATCGCATACAAGGCGGCCTTATAGCCTATTGTCAGTCCGCCGCAAGAATGACCGTGGAAGGCGACGCATTTTTCCCAAACATTATTATTCATTGCTTTTTGCTCCTT
>JAAYJC010000160.1 GCA_012523085.1 Clostridiales bacterium | reverse complement strand
TGATCTGCGGTTCATTGATCTGCGGTTCAATGCATGAAAACTTCCGGCTAGAGATTCCGGCTTGTGCGGGCAAAGTCAAGCAGCAGCCAGATTCCGACCAAAAGAAAGGTAAAATTCCCGCGAGTAACAATCAGAATATAAGTTCCCAATACCAGCATAGCAAAGCCGGTAAGGCAGCTGCTCACGATAACAATCCGTTCCGCAAAATCTTCACTTTTCAGCCTTGACAGCAGCGAAACGAGGATTTTGCCCCCATCCAGATTGCGCGCAGGCAGCAGATTGAGCAGCGAAAGGCAAAAGCTCATACCGGAAATCAGCAGCAGTTTTTCATAATAGGCCGAGGCCGCAGCTGTTAAAAAAGCAAAGATGAGACCAAACAAAGGACCAAGCAAGGCAACAACAGCATCTCCTAGATACGATACTTTGGTGTTATTGTAGTTGATGACCGCTCCGGTCAGTTCAAGCCTGAGACCTGTAACTTTACTGCCCATAGCCACGATGCCGATAAAATGTCCGAGCTCATGAACGGCAGCGCTCAAGGCAAGAGCCGTGAACATGCCGCTGTCATCCAAAAAGTAAACCAGCGACAGCATGAGCAAAAAGCCTGCGCCGATATGAATTCTTCTATGCAATTTTTCAGTTCCCATTGTGAAGATAATACTCGGGATTAAGATACAGGCCGTTACTGAGCAGTTCAAAATGCAGATGCGGGCCGGTCGTGTTACCCTTATCTCCCACCTCGGCAATTTTTTGCCCTTTTGTCACCGGATCCCCCCCATGAACCGTAAGCTCGTCACAATGAAAATACTGTGTGACAAATCCCTCGGGGTGCGAAAGAATCAGGTACAAACCCAGTGATTCGCTTTCACCGGATACAAGCACTTTGCCGTCGGCAAAAGCATAAATGTCGTCACCGATCCCGGCATCATAGTCAATGCCGTAATGAAATTTGGTTATACCGTCGAGGGGATGCAGGCGATAGCCGAAGCCGGAGGATAATACGGCGCCCTTCACCGGGTACTCGTACTCAAACGGCAATATAAGCTTTTGAATATTTACGTTATCCGGTATTTCCAGTTCGGTAAACGCGTCTTGCGCCTTTAAAAAATCTGCGACGCTTGTATCCTCTTCAATATTTTCTTCCGAAATTTCTTGTGCAAAATCACCCGGAATCCCGGGTTCCGCAAGCACCCCTCCATCCTGTGTAAGAAGTCCTTCGGCATTATGATATAATGCGCTGAGCTTATCCAAGGCCTCTTTATTAATGTGAAGCTCTGTTTCTTTTGGCTCTGCCAAATCAGCTGCTTCACCGGTGCCTGCTTTTACAGCCTTCTCACCGGTGACTAAAAATGCAACCATGTCACCGAAAGCCTCGGTAAACCGAGCCTTCCCGGCAAAAAATCTGCCCATCGAGTAAAAGGCAGCCTTATAATCTACGCTGCTTTCCAGTACCGGCAGAATCTCCCTTTTGATATCGGAAGACAAACCCGGAAACAGGATTTTCAGCAGAAACGATACAACAAGAATACCAAGGCAGATCATCAGTTTAGCTGCCTTAATTTTGCTTTTATTCAATACTGCCCGGTGATTTCCCCGTAAACCGTTTTCTGAACGGCGGATTATGCCCGAATACCTCGCATCCACTTTTGTACCTCCCCGGCTTTACTATTCTCATTTCATTTTATTGTATGTCCGAGGCGGTTATGATATAATAATCGCAAGCGATTTATATTGCGCATGCCGCCCGTCCCCGGGCAGCGCGCTTAAATAATATCTCATTATGGACATTCTACGCAAATTCATTTGATACCTGCATGTTTTATATATTATCGCCGCTTTGCTCTTGGACAAAAATGCGTAAACTCCGGTTATTTGAAAGGGTTTTACACATGGATTACAGAATACAGGCACCCGAACTAATCCGGGACTTTTTATCCTATCACGAGGTGATCAAGGGGCATTCCAAAAAAACGATCGATGAGTATTATCTGGATCTTCGGGTTTTTTTTCGTTTTATGAAAATACAGCGCGGAATGGTTGACGAAGGCACCGATTTTGAAGATATACCGATTCGCGACATCGACCTTCATTTTGTCGCCTCGATAACAAAGTCCGATGTATACGATTTCCTTTCCTTTCTTTCCCGGGACAGGATCAGGCAGCACAGAAGCAAGGCGCCGGAATACGGTCTTTCCGCCAATTCAAGAGCCAGGAAGCTGTCGTCGATCAATTCATTGTTCAAATACCTGACGCTGAAGACCGGCCAGTTAAAAGAAAATCCCATTGAGGCCATAGATGCGCCGAAAACAAGACGTTCTTTACCGAAATATCTGACGCTTGAAGAAAGTAAAAACCTTCTGAGCAGCGTCAAGGGCCGCAACAGTATCAGAGACATCTGTATCCTTACCATTTTTCTCAACTGCGGGATCAGAATTTCCGAGCTTGTGGGGTTGAACCTGACGGATATTCGAAAAGACCATCTTAGAATTCTCGGAAAAGGCAGCAAGGAAAGGGTCGTCTATTTAAACGATGCGACTGCTAATGCGATAAACGACTATCTGGCCGTCAGAAAAAAAACCGGCCTTGATTCTCACGCCCTTTTTCTATCGGCAAAAAAACAGCGTATTTCGAAATCCACCGTACATCATCTGGTAAAAAAGCACATAACAGCTTCCGGATTGAGCGGTGATGCGTACTCCTCCCATAAGCTGCGCCATACGGCAGCTACACTGATGTTGAAAAACGGCGTAGATTTGCGCACACTTCAGGAACTGCTGGGGCATGAGCATCTGAACACCACCGAAATCTACACACATATCGAAAGCGCCGATTTGAAAATAGCCGCCAACGCAAACCCGCTGTCGAACTTCAAGCCGGGTAAATAATGCCACAGAATAACCGCGGTTGTTCTGCGGAACAAACGCGTTCAGCAGGCATTAAAAAGACTTTGATTTTGTCAGGCTTTCATCAGAAAGGAATAGCGCTCTACATGAAGAACATATCCAATAGGCTTCAGATCATTATCTTCATCGGCTTTATCGGCTTTTTCTTTGCCGCCAATCTGATCGCACCATCCAAAAAGTTCTCACCGCAGGAAAACAGGTACCTGGCTCTTAGCCCGATGTTCAGTGTAAATGCACTGTTCGGCGGCAAATTCACATCCGATTATGAAGCATATGTCACCGATCAGTTTTTCGGGCGCGACAGCTGGATCTCCTTGAAATCCGCTTCCGAACGGGCGATCGGAAAGCTGGAGAACAACAATGTTTTCTTCTGCAAATACGATGCGCTGATTGAACGCTTCGAGAAACCTGACATGGCGCTTGTGCAGGACAATATTGACGCCGTCAATGCGCTTTGTACAAATACCGATGTCCCGGTATATGCTTCACTGATACCGGGAGCGGTGAAAATCTGGGCGGACAAGCTGCCGGAGAACGCGAACAACTGCGACCAGAAAAAACTGATTGATGTTATCTATTCTCAATTAGACGCCGTCACGGTGGATATCTTTGAAAACCTTCAAGCGCACAGCGATGAATACATTTTTTACCGGACCGACCATCACTGGACTTCCCTCGGTGCGTATTACGGTTACCTTTCCCTCGCCCGGAGCATGGGATTTGACGCGCGCTCATACGACAGCTATGAACCTGTTACCGTTTCCGAGGATTTTTACGGCACGGTATATTCCTCCTCCGGTGTCCGCTGGGTCGCTCCGGACCGCATTGAGATCTTTTTAAGGGACGAGGGCATTGAGGTGACAAATTACAATGCCGGTACGCCCGCCGCCGGCGCGTTATATAATTATTCCTTTCTTCGTCAAAAGGATCAGTACGCGTTCTTTCTCGGCGGAAACTCACCGCTGATTGAAATTCTGACCGAACAGAAAGATGCACCCAAACTTTTGGTCCTGAGAGATTCTTATGCCGACTGCCTGACCCCTTTTTTAACGGATCATTTTTCCGAAATCCATCTGATCGACCTTCGCTACTATAAATACAGCGTGCAGGATTACATCAAAGATAACAATATTGACACGGTACTGGTTATCTATACCGTATCAAATTTCACATCCGACACAAGCATATTTATGGCGGGAAATTGAAAAACAACTTATTGCTTTACAATATTTTACATTTATGCTAAGATTGCGGCAAGGATACCCATAGCCGACAATGTCTGTACAGAGGATCATGATGAACGGTATTGATGAAATCACAAGACCGATAGTCTCCGGAAGCGGGCAGGCAACCCCGAACGGCAGGAAAAAGCAGAGAAGCAAAGGAGCGGGCAATTTGCCCGTGCGGCTGGTTGTTTCTGCGCTTTTGTTTGCCTGCGCGCTGCTGCTCAAACTTCCTTTTTTAGCTGCTGTTATTTTGTATTGTTTTGCCTTTTTAGCAGCGGGCGGCGATTACCTGCTGTCGTTTGTAAAAAGCATCCTGAGACTGGATTTTACTTTCGGGCCGCTGTTTATTATTCCGGCGGGTATTATCGCCATGGCAGTCGGCATGTACGAACAAGGCGCTTTACTCATCATCTTGTTCAGAATCGGAGAATTGTGTGCCGAATATGTGTACCATCGCACAATAAGCGCGAAGGGCCTGTCTGTCAAACCCGGTAATGATTTGCTCCCTGCGCCAGCAGAATCAAAGCAGGCCGCTTTTTTGCCGCCTCCAGATAATACGTGTTCGCGCACCGAAATGCGCGTTGACAGCATTGCGCATGTCTTTACGATCTTTTCTCTATTAGCCGCTGTGCTGACTTTCATCATCCCCGTTGTCTTTTTTCATACCGATTGGCAGATGTGGTTCGGCAGAGCGCTTGTCTTTTTAGCCATCGCCCGCCCTCTCGCTTTGTGCTTATCTGTTCCGCTTACATATTTAACTGCGATTTCAAGCGCCGGAAAAAATGGCATGCTCTTTGCAAACGCCCGGGCTGTAAACAATCTGGCTGATGTGCATACAATTGTTATTGAAAAAACGGGCATACTCACAACAGGCCGATATAAGGTTGCAGCCGTCGAGCCCGAGAAAATAAGCATACATTCGCTTTTAATGATCGCAGCCTATACATTGAGCGCATCGCGTCCGGATACTGCGCCGCACGCAATGACATATGCGTTTTCCCCGCTCACCGAAGCCATCCTCAAGGCATTTGACGGAACGATTGACAGTACGCTGATTGAAAAAAGCAAAGTATTTCCCGATAAGGGCGCCTTAATCATCATTAAAAACGCGGAAATTATCTGCGGTAACGCAGCAATGATGGAACAGTTCGACATTATAACCGGCGATGATTCGGAAGACGAATGCGTGCTTTACGCAGCGGTATCGGGTAAATACGCAGGCAGATTACTTCTGACCGATCCTTTGAAAAACGATGCTTCCTCTGCCGTGTTTCTTCTGCAAAAACAAAATATTTACCGGATTGCCATGTTTTCGGGCGATAAAGAGCACGCCACAAGAAAAACTGCCGGTGCTCTTGGCATCGGAGACTATTATTCCGAATGCCAACCGGAGGATAAAAAGCAGATTTTTAATAAAATGCGCGGAGAAATGCGCGAGCGTGATAAAATTGCCTATATAGGCGACGCCGCAAAAGATGCACAGGCCTTAAGTCTGGCGGATATCGGCATATCGCTCGGCACAGCCAATGTATCCGGCGAGCCCGACATCGCCGATATCATTATCCTGAGCGATTCCCCTGTCAGGATTGCGGATGCGCTCAGTTTTGCGAGAAAAACGGAGCGCATCATCAAGCAGAACATTGCTTTTCATCTTATCATAAAGCTTCTGATTATAGTTATAGCTCTGTTCGGACCTTATCCCCTTTTGTTTGCAGTCATCGCCGATGCGTGTGCTGCGATCATCTCGTCTTTACTCGCAGGCAAAGCCATGTTTTCGGATTATGCTGTTGGCCGTAAAAAATGAAGCCGTCTTATCTAAAACAAAACCGGCGCAATCCGGAATCCGCTTCCCGGATTGCGTCGGTTTTTTGCTTATTGCTTTAAGAACAAAACCTGTGTGTTCCAATCACAACAATCAGCGGTCTTGACCATATCCATTTGCTGGTTGCCTTTGCGGGATTAAAATAATAGATCGCACCTCCGGAAGGATCCCAGCCATTTATTGCGTCCCTTGCCGCCCTGTAAGCGCTCTCGCTGACGGGTTTATCGAACTGGCCGTCCGTCACGGCTGTGAAAGCACCGGGCTGATAAATAACCCCGGCCATGGTGTTCGGAAAGGAAGGGTGTTTTATCCTGTTGAGTATGACCGCGCCCACCGCAACCTGACCGGTATAAGGCTCACCTCTGGATTCCGCGGAAATAATCCGTGCAAGTAAATTGACATTGCTGCTGCCGGAGCTGCTTGCTCCCGCGCTGATGCCCAGCGCGCTTAACGTTTGATTTCCGCATATGCCGTCCACCTTCAGCCCGTATCTGATTTGATAATTCCGTACGGCTGTCGTTGTCTGCCTGCCGTATATCCCGTCTATATTACCGAAATAAAAGGCCTGATTCTTTAGCTTTGTTTGTATCTGCCGGACGACGCTTCCGGTCGATCCTTGCCTGTATGCGACCGCATCGGCATCGGGAGCGAGCTGAACAATACTTATGATAATAATATTCACAGCGAAAATAATCGCCAATGCTATGCACAATTTCTTTCTGGACAAAATAGTAAACTCCTTCGCTTAAGCGTACCTTTGTGAAGCCGCATAATCGGTACTGATAGTTTACGAAGGAGTTTTCTGAATTATTCTTTGGGAAAAAGGGAAATTCGGCCATCCTTACCAGGCAAAAAACAGCTTATGTGTTGGCTCTGGCTGCTGACTCGGCGTGTATCTTTTCCAAAAACGCCGTAACTGTCGTAGAGCCGAGATCCCCGCCGCTTCTGTGCCGAATCGATATTGTTTCGCTTTCCGCTTCCTTGTCGCCCAGCACCAGCATATACGGAATCTTTTGCAGCTGCGCTTCACGAATCTTAAAGCCTATTTTCTCGTTTCGAAAATCTGTCTCAATGCGAAAACCCTCAGACGACAGTTTATCCGCAATGGATTGCGAATATTCCTTTGCCCTGTCGGTAATCGGCAGAACGCTGACCTGTACGGGGGAGAGCCAAAACGGAAATGCGCCTGCAAAATGCTCGGTCAAAATCGCAATAAAGCGTTCGATGGACCCAAAAACAACCCGGTGAATCATCACAGGTCTGCGCCTTTCGCCGTCCGAGGCGATATATTCCAGCTCAAAACGTTCCGGGTTCTGGAAATCCAGTTGAATTGTTCCGCACTGCCAGCTTCTTTTAAGGCAATCCTCCAGATGGAAATCGATTTTCGGTCCGTAAAACGCGCCGTCACCCTCGTTTATTTTAAACGCCTTGCCGATTTCGAGCAACGCGTCCTTCAGCGCTTCGGTGGAGTGCATCCAGTCTTCTTCGCTGCCCATGTGGTCTTCCGGCATCGTGGACAGTTCAATGTGATACGTAAAGCCGAACTTCGTATATACCTCGTCAATCAAAGCGACAACGCCTTTGATTTCATCCTTAATCTGATCTTTTGTCATGAAAATATGTGCGTCGTCCTGTGTAAAGCATCTGACCCGCATGAGTCCATGCAGCGCGCCCGAAAGCTCATGCCTGTGCACAAGACCCAATTCGCCGATTCTCATCGGCAGGTCACGGTAGGAATGCATGCCGGATTTGTAAACCAAAATACCGCCCGGGCAGTTCATCGGCTTCACGGCAAAATCCGTACCGTCGATTTTCGTTGTGTACATGTTTTGTTTATAGTGGAACCAATGCCCGGACCGCTCCCACAGCTCACGGTTTAAGATGACAGGCGTCGATATTTCCTGATAACCGGCTTTTTGATGCAATTCGCGCCAGTAATCCAGCAGAGTATTCTTCAAGATCATGCCCTTGGGCAGAAAGAATGGAAATCCCGGACCCTCGTCTAGCAGCATAAACAAGCCGAGTTCTTTCCCGAGCTTTCTGTGATCGCGCTTCTTTGCTTCCTCGATTCTTGTCAGATGCGCCTCAAGCTCTTCCTTTTTTGCATAAGCCGTGCCGTATATTCTCTGAAGCATCTTATTCTTGGCATCACCGCGCCAGTACGCTCCGGTGCAGGAGGTGAGCTTTAAAGCATTCGCTTTCAGCTTTCCTGTGCTTGTCAGATGCGGACCCGCGCAAAGATCGGTGAAGTCTCCCTGTCGGTAAAAGCTGATTACGGCGTCCTCCGGCAGGTCGTTTATAAGCTCCGCTTTGTATGTTTCGCCCATTTCCGCAACCAGCTTCAACGCCTCGTCTCTGGGCAGCTCAAACCGCTCCAGCCTGATGTTCTCCTTGACGATCTTTTTCATCTCGTCTTCCAGAGCAGTTAAAACTTCCGGCGTAAACACCGTATCGGAATCGACATCATAATAAAAACCGTCGGCGATTGCCGGACCGATGGCGAGCTTTGTTTCCGGAAAAAGCCGTTTAACGGCTTGAGCAAGGACATGGGATGCCGTATGCCGGAACGCCAGCCTTCCTCCCTCGTCCTCAAAGGTCAGAAACGACAGCCGGCAATCTCCGGTGAGCGGAGAGTCCAGATCGCAGACCTCATCATCGATCATCACAGCGAATACAGGCCCGGATTGCTCGATATCTTTGAGTATCTGCGTGCAGCGCGTTCCCTTGTCAACGGATAAAACTGCGCCGTTTTTCAATGTTATGTTGATCATATTCGCTCCACAACCCGCAGCTTTAGTTTTCGTTGTCTGCGGTTGCCGCTGTGTCGGCGAGCGGCGCGCCGTTATTGTGTCGGTTGGCAGGGGATTTATGCATGCACCTTAAACGCTGTCACCCAAAGGAGAATCGTATTATTATTAGCACCATAACGGTTATCTGTCAAGTAATTTGGCGGCCGCATACGTTATGGTGTACAAGACAGGCTGATGCAGCAGATAAATAATGAACGCCTTTCTGCCGACAGGCGGAAGAAAGGGAATCTTCGCATCGTAAAACCATTTTGGAAATTTCCCGCTTCTAATCACATCCCCGACTAAGGTGCCGATTAAAAACACAAAAAGCCAGGGGAAAATCGGAAAGTAATCTGCAGAGAAAAAGTCCTGATAGGTAATTCCGAGGATCCAGAGATACTTTGATCTGATGCCCGAATACGCAATGAACAGAAAAGACAAGATCCCGAGCGATACGTAAATAACCGGCGCTAACTTTTTTGGTATCCTGTACAGTTGCTTCTCCATTAACCCGTAAAAGACCATACTGAAACCGAGAAAATGTAAAATACCGAAATAGATCGGCATATCCATAAAGCTTGTGACCGCTGTGATGACGAGTGCAGCGGCAATTACCTTCAGGCCGCGTTTAATATTGCTTCGGGAAAACCGTGAGGATACGCCGGACAGCATGATAAAAGCACCGGCAAAAATATAATGAAGAATATCAAAAACCGGGTTCGAAAACAACCATGCCGGCGCGCCGTGAAACGCCACGAGGTCAAATAGAAAATGATGGATGACCATCATGATCACACAAAGGCCCCGGATCGCGTCAATGGTCTGGATTCGGTCTCTCCTGTTTTCCATCACACATTAAACCTGAATAATACAACGTCGCCGTCTTTCATCACATACTCTTTTCCCTCGCTGCGAACCAGTCCTTTTTCCTTGGCCGCCTGCATTGTACCCGTGCTTTTTAAATCCTCAAATGCAACAACTTCGGCGCGGATAAACCCGCGCTCCAGATCGGAATGAATTTTACCGGCTGCTTTGGGCGCCTTTGTACCTTTTGTGATTGTCCAGGCTCTTACCTCGGGTTTGCCTGCCGTCAGAAACGATATCAGTCCCAACAGCTCATATGAGCAGCGGATTAATAGATTCAAGCCGGTTTCGGGGATTCCCAGCTCATCCAAAAACAGTTGTCTTTCATCATGCTCAAGCGCGGTAATATCCTGTTCAAGACGCGCGCAAATCGGTAGAACCCGCGTATTCTCCTTGTTGGCAAGCATGACCAAATCCTGATACGATTTGTTCTTCTCTCTTTCCGCGTAGCCTTTTTCATTCAGGTTTGCGGCATAAATGACAGGCTTCAGCGTCAGGAGCCCGCCGTCAGACAATATCCGCAGCTCCTCGTTCGTAAATGCGAAGGTGCGGGCAGCCTTACCCTCGCTCAAATGGTTAAGAAGCTTTTCAAAAAGCTCGGCCTCTGAAAGGTACTTCTTATCCCCTTTTGCGTTTTTTTGTGCCTTTTCCAGTCTTCTTTCCGCCACTTCAATGTCCGCAATGACAAGTTCCAGGTCAAGTATCTCCACATCCCGCAAAGCGTCGGCATTCTCGTCCCCATACAGATCAGCATTGTCAAAGCATCTGACCACATGAAGAAGCGCATCTGTCTGCCTGATGTGCGCCAGAAATTTGTTGCCGAGGCCCTCACCTCTTGATGCGCCCTTCGCCAGACCTGCAATATCGACAAATTCGACGGTAGCCGGCGTGACTTTATTCGGCTCATAGAGCCCGCAGAGCCAGTCAAGCCTTTCATCGGGAACCTGAACGGTTCCGATATTTGGCGTAATGGTGGAAAACGGATAACTTGCAGCCTCCGCACCGGCTCCGGTCAGGGCATTGAACAATGTGCTTTTTCCGACATTCGGTAAACCTACGATACCAATTTTCATACTTCTCTCCATTCTGCCGTGAAGCGGCGGCACAATGTAATAATATATTCATGCTAAAGCTCATCCCGCCTCACCGTAACGTCTCATCGCCCGGCGGTTGTACTTTCTGACGGAAAACGGGCGAAAGCATGCTTCCGCCCTACCGCATTTATTGTCGTATTGTTTACGTTGTATTATGATAACCCGTCACCCGGCGCTTTTTTTGCCGGCCTGTAGGAATCATCCTCCTGCACATAGCCGCCGAAACCGGCAGGGCTGTCCAGCGGTATATCGGGATCCTGGCTGCCTTTTATCGGCTCCGGCTCCGGAGCTGGCTCCGGGAGAGCGCGATGCGCGCAGACATAGGCGAAGGTCTCTCCGTCCATGACCTCGTTTTGCAGCAAATAATTCGCCGTAAGGTCAAGGATATCCATATTTTCTTTGAGCAGCAACAGACAGTGTTCGTACGCTTCGTCGATGATTTTTTTCACCTCATCATCGATAATTGCCGCAACTTTTTCGGAATAGCCCTTTGTTTGGGTGAAATCTCTGCCAAGGAAAACCTCGTTCGTTCCGGAATCGAAGGTTATCGGGCCGAGTTCGTCGCTCATTCCGTATTTTGTTACCATAGCTCTCGCCATGGCTGTCGCTCTCTGGAGATCGTTGGAGGCCCCGGTTGAAATATCGTTTAGTACAAGTTTTTCGGCGATTCTGCCGCCCAGCAGAGACTCAATATGCTGGAGCATCTCGCTCTTAGAGCTGGATGACTTGTCTTCGCTGGGAAGTGATATCGTCATCCCGCCTGCCATACCCCTCGGTATGATCGAAATTTGGTGCACCGGATCCAGATGCTGCAATTTGTTGATCACAACCGCATGACCCGCTTCATGATAAGCGGCAAGGCGTTTGTCCTTCTGCGATACGACTTTGCTTCTCTTTTCAGGTCCGGCAATAACCTTGATCATCGCTTCTTCGACTTCAGGCATCGTGATAAACCGTTTGGAGCGCCTTGCCGCCAAAAGGGCAGATTCGTTCAGAAGATTTTCCAGATCGGCGCCCGTAAAGCCCGTCGTCGCCTTTGCAATTGTTTTAAGCTCCACGTCCTCCGCGAGCGGTTTTTCCTTAATATGAACCTTTAATATTTCCTCGCGTCCCTTGATGTCCGGAAGCCCGACATAAACGGTCCGGTCAAAACGGCCCGGTCGAAGCAGCGCTTTGTCCAATATATCCTGACGGTTGGTTGCTGCCATCACGATAACGCCTTCGTTTGTTCCGAAACCGTCCATTTCTACCAGAAGCTGATTGAGGGTCTGCTCTCTCTCGTCATGCCCGCCGCCGAGGCCAGCGCCCCTTTGGCGTCCCACCGCATCGATTTCATCAATAAAAATGATTGAGGGCGACGCTTTTTTAGCCTGTTCGAACAAATCGCGCACACGCGACGCGCCTACGCCGACATAAAGCTCCACAAAATCCGAGCCCGAGATTGAAAGGAACTGAACATTCGCTTCGCCCGCGACAGCCTTGGCCAGCAGTGTCTTGCCGGTGCCCGGGGGACCCACCAGAAGGACACCCTTTGGTATTCGCGCTCCGATTTCAATGAAGCGCTTCGGGCTCTTCAGAAACTCCACGATTTCTCTGAGTTCTTCTTTTTCCTCGTCGGCTCCGGCCACATCCGCGAAGGTCACCTTGTTCTTTTCAGCCGAACCCAACCTTGTACGGGCCTTACCGAACCGCATCGCACCCTTGTCTCCGCCCGCTCCCTTGTTCATGATGAAGTACCAAAGCAGCATAAAGACCGCGAAAATTAAAATATACGGAACGAAAGCCAGCCACCAGGGCGCTTCCCAGCCTACGGAGTAATCGTATTCGGTTATGATTCCATCGGCATATTGCCGATCGATAAGCTCATGACAATCATTATAGAAAATATTGATATCGTACAGCTTATGCGTCGCGGTAAGCGTTCCGTTTAGCGGTTCCTTCAGTGAGATAATCAGGTTATCTCCCTCAACGATAAAGCTGTCAACTTTTTGCTGTTCAAATAGTTGCCGTACTTCGGAATATCTAAGGGATTCCGTATCATTTTGTGAAAGCAAAATGAAAATCGTCGCCATGAGGATAACAAATATCAATACATAAAAACCTACATCCCTAGGTCTGTTCTTTTTATTCAAGCGGTCATCACTTCCTTTTATAAGTCATTATTATTCTTTATAAATCTCTGGCTTTAAAACGCCGATGTAGGGTAAGTTTCTGTATCTTTCCGCATAATCCAACCCATAACCTACAACAAACGCATCCGGAATGTCAAATCCTTTGTAATCGGGAATGATCGAAACCTTTCTTCTCGCCGGCTTATCCAGAAGCGTGCAGAGCCTGACGGACAAAGGTTTCCGGCTCTTCAGATATCCCATAAGATAATTAAGTGTTAGACCGCTGTCCAGAATATCCTCAACAACAATCACATCTCTGTTCTCGATATCCTGCTCTAAGTCCTTCGTAATTTTGACGGCGCCGGTCGTCTCCGACTTATTGCCGTAAGAGGAGACGGCCATAAAGTCAATATCGCAATATAGATTAATCTTGCGCATTAAATCAGCCATAAAAACGAAAGACCCCTTCAATACGCCAATAAAAACGGGGTTTTTCCCGGCATAGTCGTTCATAATCCTTTCGGCAATCTCGCTTATTTTACTGCTGATTTCCTCAGCCGTCAGCAATACTTCGACCATGTCCTTTGTCATATAAAACCCCATACCGTTTCTTTATTTAATATATTTTTATCGATCAATGCCGCCGCCGGTATGCCTGAATGTGACAAAAACCGCGTCCTCGCCGTCTGCGGGTTTAAGTCCGGAACCGATGCCGATCCCGGGAACGGCCAACACCTTCGTCTCATCACAAATCAGCGGCGTCAGTTCTCTTTTTCTGACCGGTATTCTGCATTCGATAAACAGTTTCTTGATCGTTTTTGTCCCGTTGCGGCCATCGATTTTGAACGTATCGCCTGTTTTTCGAGGCCTGACAACTATATTACCACATATCTTATCTTTTTTGAAGAAAAAAGTATTAAATGAAGTGTTAATTTTTTCGGACCATATTGTATAACCCAGCAAAAACTCAAAACCGAGTTCGGGTATTTTTGTCCATTCGTCCTTCGTTAAATGCGTGACGCAAAAGGTCCCGACTTTTTCTTCCTGCCTTACAAACAGTATATCCGAATCTTCCCGTAAAACAACGATACCTTTTGGCAGTGACAGCCGGCCTGAGGGTGATTTGGAGCCGGCTAAGGCCATGATGGCATCAGTCTGCCTGCCGGTCAGTGAAAGACCAAGCCCGGCGGCTGTTTTTCTGATGATGCGCGAGGAAACGGACAGATCAAGGCGAATAAGAGCCTTAGCCATAAGCCCGACGCTTGATTTTACGGATATTTCGCGGCGCGCTTTTTCTGCGATTTCGGATAAATACGCTTCATCCTGCCTTAATCGTTCGCTGTTTAGTGTTACCGACCGCAAAAAGGCGGGATAAATGCTTTTTAGTTCGGGTATGACGGTCATTCTGAGCTTGTTTCTGGTGAACGCAGGATCGAAATTGGTTTCATCCACAATATGGGGAATTTGGTGCGTACGAAGATATGCCTCAATTTCCGCTCTGGAATGTTTAAGCAGCGGCCTGATGTATATCCCTCTGACGGGCGGAATACCGCAGAGCCCTTTAAGACCCGAACCGCGTGCAAGATTCATTAGTACCGTTTCGGCATTGTCATCTGCATTGTGCGCCGTCGCCACTTTGTCGGCAGCCAAACAGCGCGCGGTTTCTTCAAAAAAACGATATCGCAATTCTCTGGCCGCTTCCTCTATTCCCACTCCTTTGGCTCTTGCGTAATTTTGGACATCGGCCGTTTCGAAAAAAGCCTTAATATTTTCTTTTTCACAATAGTCTCTGACAAATTTCTCATCCGCATCCGCTTTTTTTCCGCGAAGCTGATGATTAAAATGCAAAACTGCGATACGATAATCCGCTTTTTCTGAATGCTTACGCAGAATATCCAGAAGGCACATGGAATCCGCTCCGCCGGATACCGCACACAAAATGAAGCTTCCCTGCGTCAGCATCCCGTATTTTTCCGCAAATTCGACAACCGCTATCATCGTATCCTCTCGACCTTTATTCTTCGGAATGCATTCTGTCAACCGCCGTATATGTAGTGTATTCGGGAAGCCACTGCAACTCAATTGTCCCTGTGCTTCCGTGCCGGTTTTTCATCACGATGCACTCCGCGGTATTGTGCTCTTCACTGTCTCTGTTGAAATAATCGTCTCTGTACAGCCCCAGCACGATATCCGCATCCTGTTCAAGCGATCCCGATTCCCGGAGATCGGAAAGGACGGGACGCTTATCTGTCCTCTGCGCACTTGCACGTGACAGTTGACAAAGGCATATCACCGGAACATTGAGCTCCTTTGCCATCAGCTTCATCATGCGAGACATATCGCTGACAGCCTGAAGCCTGCTCTCCGATGCGGCACCCGTAACAGCCGATTGCATCAACTGCAGATAGTCGATAACCACAAGTCCCAGATTGTCAACCCGCCTGCACTGTGCGTTGATGTCCGATACAGACAGCATTGCATTGTCGTCTATCAAAAAGCCCGTACGGCTGAGGACCGCTGCGGCCGCGGCTATTCTGCGCCAGTCCTCCTGATTAAGCCGCCCGGTCATGAGCTTTTTGCTGTCGACAAACGCTTCACTTGATAAAAGTCTTGATACGAGCTGCTCCTTGGACATTTCAAGAGAAAAATAGGCTACGTTTTTACCGGTGTTTTTGGCAACATGCAGCGATATGTTCAGTGCAATGCTGGTTTTCCCGACGCCGGGCCGTGACGCCAAAAGTATCAGATCCGATTTGTTCAGACCCATGATGATATTATCAAGATCCGAGATGCCTGTGGGCAGTCCCGGAATACCGCCGTTTGTTTTCGCAAGCTCACCAAGCCGCTTATAAACATTACCGACCACCACCGAGACAGGCTCGAGGCCGCCTGTGTTTTTACCCTGGCGAAGCGCGTATATTTTCCGTTCCGCCGCTTCCAGCACCTCAGATGATTCTCCGGTACCCTCCGCAACCATCGCGCTGATATCGGAGGCGGCTTCGGCAATTCCCCTCAGCAGCGCCTTATCTTTAATGATTCTCGCATAATGCAGAACATTTGCCGCCGTGGGTGTGATGTTCATCAGTTCAATCAAATAGGTCTGCGAATTTGCTTTGTATATGCCGTTCTGCTTCATTTGGTCAAGCAGCGTGACCGCGTCTATCGGCTGGGAATAGTTAAACATCAAGCAGACGACCTCGAAGATCTCGCGGTTGATGTCAATATAAAAATCCGAGGGCTTCAATACTGCAATCACATCGGAAACGCATCGCGAATCGATCAGGATGGATCCTAAGACCGCCTGTTCACCTTCCACGCTGTGCGGCATTTGCCTGATAAATAAATCATCCATTTGAATTATTCCCACTCCGACTATTTCTGAACACAATTTTCACGCGTTTATTTTTCTTCCACAACTAAAACATTGATGGTGCCGCTTACTTCATGACCAAGCTTGCACTTGACTTCATAGGATCCGAAGGATTTAATCGGCTCGTTTTGTATGATCTTGTTTTTTTCCACCTCAATGTTATACTGCGCCTTTAGCGCCTCGGATATCTCCTTGGACGTAACACTCCCGAAAAGCTTTCCCGAGCTGCCCGCTTTCGCGGCGATTTTAACAACGCAGCTCTGAAGCTTCGATACATACGCCATTGCCTGCTTCTTTTCCCTTTCCGCCTGGGCATCGGCCGCCTTTTCTTTTTGCTTTAATGTATGAAGATTATCGGCCGTGGCCTTGACGGCCAGCTTTCGCGGAAACAGGTAATTCTTGTAATACCCTTCGGACACTTCGGCCAAAGCGCCTTTTTTTCCAAGACTCTTAACATCCTGCTGCAATATGACTTTCATACCGATCCTCCATTCATTCGTCCACGCACATATCTATCGCTTCATAAAGACCGATCATAATTTCTTCGACAGTTTTATCGATAATCGAGGCACCGGCCATGACCGGGTTTCCGCCTCCCCCGAGTTTTTCGAGGATCAGCTGGACGTTTATGCTTCCGTCAGATCTGGCCGAGATATTCATCGCATTATCCTCTTTATAAAGGACAAAGGAGGCTTCTATGCCTGCGATGCTTAAAAGCTCATCGGCGGCCTTTGCTGCGATAACCCTTTCCTGCTGCTCCTCTATGGCTGAAATCGCTATCCTGTCTTTGTAAATTTTCGTGTTTTGTATGATTTTGTATTTCGCCACCGTGCTGGGAAAGTCGCTTTGAAACTGCTTTTTTACCTCTGCGATATCGGCGCCCGCACGCCGGAGCAGCGCCGCCGCTTCAAAGGTCTTGCTGCCTGTTCGCATACCGAAATTACCCGAATCCAGTACAATCCCGGAAAGCAGCGCTTCCGCTTCGACTTTGAGCAAATCATCCGTCTCAATCAGGTATTGGAGCAATTCTGTTACCAATTCGCTTGTTGAGGAGGCATAAGGCTCATGAAAATTCAAGGCTGCATTTGCGATATAGGTTGAGGCTCTTCTGTGATGATCAATGACGGCTATCCGGTTGGCGGACATCAAAAGCGATTCGGATTCGACCTGCTCGGGTCTGTTTGTGTCGATTATTATCAGCAGTGTTTTGCTGTCCGCAAAAAGTATCGCGTCTTGCGGTGAAACGAAAACGCCTTCATACTCCGGCAGATCACTGAGCTTTAAAACCTGCGACATCGCAAGGTTGGTTTTAGGGTTGTGTACAATTCTAACCGTTTTCCCTTTTTTTCTGGCTATGCAGCAGATTCCGGCCGCCGGGCCTATGCAGTCCAGATCCGCATATTTATGACCCATTACGATGATGCCCGACGCGTCCCCTATCAGCTCGCCGAGCGCGCTTGCCATTACCCTGGCCTTCACCTTAGTCCGCTTTTCGACCGTTGCCGCGTGGCCGCCGTAAAATTCAAAGTTGTTTTTATTCTTAACAACGACCTGATCCCCGCCGCGGGACAGGGCCATTTCTATACTCATTTTCGCAAACTGGAAAGCTTCGTCCAACGAGGAAGCGTCCTTGCCGATTCCAATGCTGACCGTAGGCGTAATACCGGACGGGCTGCTGACCTTCCGTATGTTATCCAATAAAGAGAATTTTTCTTCAACATATCCTTTCATATATCTTTCTTCAAAGATATAGACATACCGGTCCCGATCAATTTTAGATACATAACCGTGGGTGTCCGACGTCCATTCATTGATCTTCATATCAAGCGCAGCCAGCAATGAGGATTTAGAGGTGTCGTTGAGGTTCTTAAACAGATCGTCGTAATTATCCAGCATCAAAATCGATACAATGGGTCTTGACGCGCTGTATTCATTTTTCATCAAAATGAATTCGGTCATATCGACCATATACATGATGCCCAGATAATTGGTTATACCTGTTTTTGTGTTCATACGGAGCACATTTCCGTATACCCTGAAACTGCGCCCGGAAATTCGGATGTAGTCCGGGCTCTGATCTTTGCCCTCGGCAAGCCATTTGAGGCTCAGACCCGGCATCATATCGGTAATGGATATCTCAAACAAATGCTCTCTGTCACCGGTCAGATTCAAAAAGCTGTCATTGCTCCAGAGAACCCTGCCGTCCTTCAGGTTGAAAATTACCATCGGCAGGTGCATATTCAACAGCGTATTCTTCGTTTCAGAGTCCAGATTCAGCGTTACGGAATCAATGTACCTGAAAATCTCGCGCTGTCTCCGCTTTCCGGAAATCACGGAATAAGTGTAAATCATGATGACGACAAAAGCCTCGGCTGCCGCCAGGACATAATCGCCGAAAAGCAAAGTCGCTAGGACAAAAATCACAAGGAAGGAAAAGTACAGACGCATCGAAGGTCTCAGCAATCGGATAAGCTTCTTCTTTTTGTTCAACTGACTTCCCATTCCTTCCATTGTTCGAATACGCCGACCATAAGCATCGGTATCCGATGCCCGGCATTGCTGCTTTTATGCCCGGCATTGGTATCTGAGATTTATTATTATAACAAAAGCCTGTCCCAATCACAACCTTGTTTCACAAAAATCGGAATGTATTTTGTCTTTTTGGGTAAGTTAATGGCACGGCAAATACGCGTAAGCGGTGACCGCGCCGATTATATCCGAACATTTTCAAAAACAAAAATAGTGAATAAGGTCTGTTTTCAGGCGTATTGTTCATTGACCAAAAGTGAGCGCGAATATTAAGCTCGCGCAACTATTCGGTAAAATTACTTTTTATGCGCGAAAAAATCGATATGGCCGCCACAGATTGCGGCAGCTGTTTGCAGATGCGAAATAAACTTCCGCTGCCTGAAACATGTACAACGCCTGAACCGTCGATTTTTTCCAGCTATCTTAGCCGTTGCAAGGCGGCGGCATCCGCCGCTTCCGACGGAATGGGGGTTAGCATGAAAGCAATTATCCTGGCGGGTGGTTATGGCACCCGCCTTCATCCCATCAGCCTCGCATTACCTAAGCCTATGGCCGCTCTCATGGATAAACCGCTGCTTGAGCACATTATTTTGCTTCTGAAAAAAAACGGGCTTACCGATATCTGCATGACGCTGCGGTATCTGCCCAAAGTCGTGACCGATTATTTTCAAGACGGCGGCTCCTTTGGGGTTCACATAACCGCACATATTGAAAGCACGCCGCTCGGCACGGCCGGCGGCATAAAAGACTGCAAGGATTTCCTTGCCGGCGACGATTTTCTGGTCATCAGCGGCGACGCGGCCTGCGATATGGATTTGAAAAAACTCATAGATTTCCATGTTCAAAAAGACGCCGATGTGACAATTGCGCTGAGCAAAACCAAAAAACCTCTGGAATACGGTCTGGTCATGACCGGTGATGGGGGAAGAGTTGAGCAGTTTATCGAAAAGCCTTCCCGGGACCGGGTCTATACCGACCATGTCAATACGGGCATTTATGTTTTATCAAACCGTATCCTCGATGAAATACCGGATAACACACCATATGATTTCGCCAGAGACCTTTTTCCGAAGTTGATGATGCAAAAAAGAAAGATCTTCGGGCTTTTGTGTAAAGGCTACTGGTGCGATATCGGAAGCTGTCTGTCATATCTTCGGGCAAATTTTGATGCGCTGTCGGGAAATCTCCGGCTTCAAGTAAATGAAACGGAAAATCATAACAGAATCTGGGCTAAATCCGAATTGAACAAACAGGCAGTATACAAGCCGCCCTGCTATATCGGTGAAGGTGTCAAAATCGGGAACGGGGCCGTTATCGGTCCCTTTGCCGTTATCGGAAGCGGCAGTTCCGTGGGCAAAGGGTCGCTTGTGCGCGGCAGCGTCCTCGACGGCGCGATAATTGACGAAACGTGCAGGTTGTCGGGCAGTATCGTGTGCAAAGGCGCAAGAATCGGCAGCGGCACGCAGCTGATGGAAGGAAGCGTCATCGGAGAAGCGGCTGTACTCGGCACCGGGTGCATGGTACCGGAAGGTGTCCGCATATGGCCGAACAAGCAGGTCCCGGCCGGAACCAAGCTGAAAACCAGCTTGATTAGCGGCATGCCCCGCACCGGCCCGATGTTCGAGGTGCGAGGCATCATCAAAGGCGAGCCGGGCATCGAACTGACACCCGAGCTTTGCCTGTCCATGGGCTCGGCGGTCTCCGGTAAGGACGTCGGGATTGCATTTAGCGGCGGTGACTATGCCCGCATTCTTGCCGAATGCTTTTCCTGCGGTGTATCGTCCTCCGGCGGGCAGGTTTTCCGATTGGACGCGCCAATTGCAGCGACGGCATCTTTTGCTTCCAGACTCTATCGTTTACCACTGACGCTTTTTGCTGAGCAAAGCGGCAAAACAGTCACGCTGCGGTTTTTCAACGAAAAAGGACTGCCCATCAACCGCGAGACGGAACGGAAGTTGGAAAGCGCATCGGTAACGGAGATATTGAGGGCCGATTCGGATGCTGCAGGATCCCTGACGACAATAACCGGCACGGCGCAGGCGCATTGCGCGTCCGCTTCCGCCTGCGCAATGCACCGGGCGGAAGCCGAAAAAAAAGCATGGCAGAAAAAGAGCATCAGGTTTTCCGTTTCCGGCCGATGCCTGCCGGCAAGGCTGCTGCGGTCAGCTCTGACCGGTGCCGGTTTCACCGTTTGCCCGACAGGTTCGGATCTGGCGGCTCTTGAATTATCATCCGACGGGTTTTCATTGACGGTGAAAGACGAAAACGGTATGGTCTGGGACCATGGCAAGCTGCTGACAGCACTTGCGCTTGTAGAGTTTGAGCATGGGGAAGGAAAAACCGTTTTGCCGTATTTTGCACCCGCAGCGGCCGATGTGCTGGCTGCAAAGCTCGGCTGCAGGGTATTAAGGCTTGACCGGGACGGAACGCAGGCCGAAGATGAGCTATTAAAACATCCTTATTCATCCGACGGGCTCTATCTCGCCTTGCGGCTGGCATCTTCCCTGTTTTTTTACAAAAGCAGCTTTTCGGAGCTTATGGCCAGAGTTCCTTCTTTCTTTACCGCAAGAAGAGAAATTAAGTTAAAATATGACAGAGGTCGGTTAATGCGCGAGCTCGCCGGTTATCATGATGAATACTCGGCAGAGCTGGTCTCCGGCTTGAAGATCAAAATCGGAAAAGGCCATGCGCATATATTGCCGAAAGGCGGGAGCCTTTTAAGTATCAAAGCCGAAGGCGCGACCGAGGAGATTGCCGAAGAAATTTGCGTGAAGCTGGAAAAGCAAGTCAAGGATATTCTAAACAGCTGATGCATTTATTCTCCGGTCAAGAACATCCGACGACCGCAAGACAAGTTCAGGTGATAAACAACCCTCCTGCCTAATATCATTAAGGGAGGAGGGTTGTCTTATGAAAGATATTCAGGTATCCGGTAAGCGCGCGCAATGGGGTTCATCTTTCGGGTTCATCATGGCCTCGGTCGGCGCTGCCGTGGGTATGGGCAATATCTGGGGCTTTCCTTATAAACTCGGACAGGGCGGCGGTTTTGTTTTCCTCGCGCTGTATCTGATCATTGTGCTTATAGCCGGCGTCCCCATTTTGCTTGCGGAATTGTCCATCGGCCGCGCTACCGGATTGTCTCCTATTCTCGCGTATAAACGCATACATAAAAAACTCGGTTTTGTCGGTGTTTTCAACCTGCTCGCCTGTTTTCTCGTTTTGTGCTATTACAGCTTTTTCGGCGGTATGCTGTTGCAGTATATGTTTTCAGAGCTTGGTTTTTATACGGATGCGCCTGTTTTGTGGCATCTGGTGTTCATAACGATGACGGCGGTAATCGTTATGGCCGGCGTTGAAAAGGGTATCGAAAAATCAGCTGTCATCATGGTTCCCGCTTTGATTTTGATTCTGGTCTTTATCACCATCGTTACCTGCAGCCTGCCCGGAGCGAAGAGGGCTTTTTCGTTTTTGTTCAAACCCGACTTCAGCAAGCTGAACATCAAAACCCTGTCGATGGCTTTGACGCAGGTCTTCTTTTCTTTGTCTCTCGGCCAGGGGTGCATGATTACATACGGGTCTTATCTCGGCAAAAAAGAAAGCCTGGTCAAAAGTGCTCTGCTCATTCCGCTCTTTGATACGGGGACGGCTGTTCTGGCGGCTATGGCCATCATGCCCGCCGTATTTTCCTACGGCATGTCGCCTGCCACCGGCCCTTCCCTTATGTTCGATATCGTTCCGAAGGTGTTCTCCGGAATGCAGGGCGGACGATTGCTTGCCGTACTGTTTTATTTTTTGGTTTTCCTTGCGGCCATAACTTCTGCCGTTTCGATGCTCGAGACGCTTGTTTCCGCTGTCATTGAAAAGGGGCGAGTAGCGCGCAGAAAAGCTGTCGGTATCATATCTTTTCTGATTGCGCTGTGCGGAATTCCCGTTTGCCTGAGCTTCGGCAAGAACATTTGGAACCTGCCGATGGATTTTTTCGAGCTTTATGAGTTTATCTCCCAATATGTGCTCATGACGGTCTGTTCGCTGATTACCTGCCTTGCGGTCGTGTACATCTGGAAGCCGAAAAAAGCCCTCCCGGCCGCACTTGGTCAAAACAGCGGTGTAGTGGGAAGGCTCTGGTTCTTTTTGCTGAAAACGGTTACACCCGCGCTGCTGCTCTATGTGATCCTCTCTCTTTTCAAATTTGTAAAAGCAGCATAACAATTAAAACTCCGCGGAACCGGTCGTCCTGGGGAACGGGATGACATCCCTGATGTTCGTTACGCCTGTAAGGTACATGATCAGCCGCTCGAATCCGAGCCCGAACCCGGCATGCCGCGTCCCGCCATACCGTCTGAGTTCCAGATACCACCAGTAGGGTTCTTTATCCAGCCCCATCTCCGTCATTCTTTCCAGGAGTATCTCAGTCCGTTCTTCTCTTTGGCTGCCGCCGATGATCTCCCCGATCCCGGGCGCCAGAAGATCCATCGCAGCTACCGTTTTCCCGTCGTCGTTCAGGCGCATATAGAACGCTTTAATCTCCTTCGGGTAATCGGTTACGAAAACGGGTTTTTGGAAATGCTTTTCGGTCAAAAAGCGCTCATGTTCGGTCTGAAGATCGCAGCCCCAGAAAACCGGGTATTGGAAGGCTTCGCCGCATTTCGACAAGATTTCGACGGCTTCGGTATAGGTCACAGCGGCAAACTCGGAATCGACTAGCCCCTGCAGACGAGAAATCAGATCCTTGTCCACAAAGCTGTCCAGAAAGATCAGCTCCGACCGGCATTTTTGCATGACGGTACCGATGACGCTTTTCATCATGTCCTCTGCCAGCTTCATATCGTCCCGCAGATCCGCAAAGGCGATCTCCGGTTCCACCATCCAGAACTCTGCGGCATGCCGCGGCGTATTGGATTTTTCCGCTCTGAATGTAGGTCCGAAGGTATAGACGCCGCCGAAGGCGAGCGCATAACTCTCCGCATTCAGCTGCCCCGACACCGTCAGACTTGCTTCCTTTTCAAAAAAATCGGCGCTGTAATCGATTATACCGTTTTTGTCTCTTGGCAGCTTGTTCAGGTCAAGAGTGGTTACCTTAAACATTTCGCCCGCTCCCTCGCAGTCGCTGGCTGTTATAATCGGCGTATTGACGTAGATAAAACCTCTATCCTGGAAAAAGGTGTGGATTGCGTGCGCCGCGACGGACCGGATGCGGAAAACCGCGGAAAACAGATTCGTCCTCGGCCTCAGATGCGCGACAGTACGCAAAAACTCCACCGAATGCCGTTTTTTCTGCAGCGGATATGCAGGGTCAGAACTCCCTTCCACCGTTATCTCGCTTGCAGCGATTTCAAACGGTTGTTTTGCCTCGGGTGTCAATTTTACGATTCCTTTGACGATCAAGGCGGCTCCGACATTCTGCCTTGCAATCTCCTCAAAATTTATAACAGCAGCCTTATCGAACACGACCTGAACACCCTTGAAACAGCTCCCGTCATTGAGCTCGAGAAAGCCGAATGTCTTCATGTCCCTGACTGTCCTGACCCAACCGCAAACCGTAATTTCTTTTGATGCGTACATTGCCGGTTTATCATAAAGCTTCTCTAATTTTACTGTATTCATCGCATTTATTTCCCCTCTCACAAGACAAACGGATTGTAGCATAAATATATGCCTTAAACAAGCAAAAATCAATTTGACAAGGGATATCCGTTATGCTAATATCGGAGTGAGTTTGTTCTGGCTAACTCCAAGTTGCGTTTTGAAAAGAGATGAGATATGGAAAAGACATTGATGGACCTTTGCCCCGGCGAAAGCGGAACAATCATTCGAGTCGATAATAAGTCGGCTGCGATAAAACGAAGACTTACAGACATGGGCTTGACGCCGGGTACTGCCGTAACCGTAAAAAAGCTGGCTCCTCTGGGTGACCCGTTAGAGCTTAATTTAAGAGATTACAGCTTGTCCCTTCGCAAGGAAGATGCCGCGCGAATAACTGTTTCCGACAAACCCGTCAGCAGAACCTTAAAATCCGGCCGGACAGTCTACCCGTCACCTAACGGAAATGCAAGACTAAGAGCGGCTGAGCAGATGAAGCTCGATCACGAGCATGAAAGGCTGCATCATCCCCGGACAGACGATACAAACGAGCACGACAGGCGGCTTATGAAGATTGCGCTGGTCGGCAATCCGAATTCCGGAAAAACCACGCTTTTCAATGCGCTGACCGGCTCGAACCAGTATGTCGGTAATTGGCCGGGCGTTACGGTAGAAAAAAAGGAGGGCACCGCGTCCATCAACGGAAAACCGGTCATGATAGTGGATCTGCCGGGCATCTACTCTCTCTCACCTTATTCCATGGAGGAGATTGTCTCCAGGGATTTTATCATCAAAGAGAGACCGGATGCGCTGATTAACATTATCGATGCCACGAACATTGAAAGGAATCTCTATCTGACCATTCAGCTTCTGGAGCTTGAACGTCCTATGGTTCTCGCCTTGAATTTTATGGATGAAATCGGGAAAAACGGTAGCAAAATAGATGTGGAGGCGCTGCAAAGCGGGCTTGGTATACCTGTAATTCCGATTACCGCAAAAACGGGCGTCAATCTAAGCACATTGCTTGAGGCCGCGCACGCACAGATGCACGAGGGCTACAATTGCGAGCCTGACGATTTATATGACGATTTTACCCATGAAATACATCATAAAATGGGAGAGCTTCTGCATGATAGCGCCTATGAAGCCGGTATACCCGCCCATTGGGCTTCCATCAAGCTTCTGGAGGGTGACAGTCTTGTTGAGTCGGTGCTGAAGCTCGATGAGGATGTAAAGGCCGCCATCCGCAAGATCATCTCCAAATACGAATCCACCAGCACTTTGGGTGACCGGGAAACGCTGATTGCCGACAGCCGCTACCGCTTCATCGAGAAGCTGGTAAGCTCAGCGGTTAAAAAAGCATACCGGGAAAAGCCCGAAACCAGAAGCGATAGAATTGACAAAATACTAACGCATAAAATCCTGGCGCTGCCGATTTTCCTTATCGCAATGCTGATCATCTTTTTGATCACCTTCGGGCCGGTCGGTTCATTTTTGTCGGATTCGGTTGCGTTATTCATAGATAAAGTCCTGACGCCGCAAATAGAGTCGCTGCTTTTGCGCATTGATGCTGCGCCCTTCATTATCAGCCTTGTGTGTGATGGTATTATTGCCGGTGTGGGCGGTGTTTTAACCTTTCTTCCGCAGATAACCTTATTGTTCTTTTTCCTGTCCATACTGGAAGACAGCGGTTACATGGCGCGCGGATCCTTCATCATGGACAGGCTCCTTCGGAATTTCGGCCTGTCCGGAAAATCGTTCATCCCGATGCTGATGGGCTTTGGCTGCACCGTACCGGCGGTCATGGGCGCCCGCACGATGGAAAACGACAAGGACAGAAGGCTTACGATCATGCTCGTACCGTTTATGAGCTGTTCCGCAAAGCTGCCTGTCTACGGCCTGATAGCATCGGCCTTTTTCGGAAGCTATGCCGGTATCGTCGTATTCTCTCTTTATGTCATAGGTATGCTGGCAGCCATTTTTACCGGCATTATCCTCAGTAAAACCGTCTTCAGGGGTGAACCTGCCGCTTTTGTGATGGAGCTTCCGCCCTATCGCATGCCTTCGCTCAATAACAGTATTACGCACATATGGGAAAGAATCAGGGGCTTTCTGGTCAGGGCCGGAACCGTCATTTTTGTGATGAGCGTGGTGCTATGGCTTCTCCAGAGCTTCGATACCGCGCTGCGCCTGACCGACGATTCCTCGAAGAGCATTCTGGCTGCCATCGGAGCTGCGATCGCACCCGTTTTTACCCTCAATGGTTTTGGTACCTGGCAGGCCGCAGTCGCTTTGCTGACCGGTCTTATCGCAAAGGAATCGGTAGTCGCTTCTCTGAGCCTGTTCTTCGGCTTTTCGATATCGGCCGGAAGCTCTGTGGTGGCAACGGCGCTTTCCGGCAGCTTCACCGCGCTCTCCGCTTTCTCCTTCCTTGTTTTTGTTTTGCTGTATGTACCCTGTGTGGCCGCCGTTTCGACGATATACAAGGAAATGAACAGCCTGAAATGGACCACTGTATCGGTTGCCTGGCAATTGGGTTCGGCTTATGTTGTCTCAGCACTTGTTTTCCAGCTGGGAAGGCTGGCCGGCTTCGGCTGATCGGCGAAGGTATTTGGGAAAACTGTGAAAAACGTCTCACACGGCGCAGTTTCAGAGTAATATATGTGATGATTGCTTTATTAGAAAAATCCGTTATCATTCAGACGGAGGTCTTCAGAATGGATGATTACATATTTCAGCCCGCAGGTTGTGACGATATTCCGGAAATCGTAAACCTTTATAACAGCCTGGTCGGAACGCCGGGATGCACCTGGAATTTTGACTATCCGAGCAAAGAAACGGCGGAATCGGATTTATCCAGCCATTCGTTATATGTTCTGAAAAAGGACGGCAAAATAGTCGCCGCTGCATCTGTCGGCGAGTTCAATGAACTTGGGCATCTGTCCTGGACGCCTGAAAATCCCTGTGAACTTGCAAGGATAGGCGTTTTTCGGGCAATGCACAATCAAGGCATAGGGACGATTATTCTTCAGCATATCATAAAAACAGCGATGGAAAAGGGATTCGACGGCATCAGAATGCTTGTCAGCAAAACAAATCCCGCAGCCCTTGCTTTATATGAGAAAAACGGCTTTGCAAGATGCGGCGAGACGTATATGTTTGATATTGATTTTTATTGCTATGAAATGAAGTTTAATGATAGATCCCGAAACAAAGATAGCTGACGCTGTGCTAAGACAGCAAATCTTTTCTCATCCTGATAATTTCCGTCATCCTGCCGCGGTCCTGAACCTTTGTCTTATTATCAGCTTTAAATCCGCATTTCGCATAAAAACTTATCGCATTTTTGTTTTCGGAAAACACCCATATGTTTAAAAACCTTTTTCCAATTCCCGTACTGTGTCAAAAGCAGACATGATAGCTTTCGTACCTATGCCCTGCCTTAAATAATACGGGTGAAGATAGATACAATGCAGTTCGTAATGGTTTTCGTCCAGATCAACGTCCTGCGGTAAATCTATCCTCATGATACCCACGATTTTATTGTCTTTTTTATTACAAATGTGTTTTCGTTTTTAACCGTTATGACACGTTTATATAGTTCCGGACGAGCGGCATTTTTCATGCGGATATAGTCTGCCGGTAAAATATCCTTGTATGCGGCCTCCCATGAACGCATATGTACATCCGCCATATCCGTCGCGTCCGAAGGAACTGCAAGCCGTATTGTTGTATTCATTGTTTCGCCTCTCTGTCCCGCAGACATAACGATCCATAGCTTCATGCCGCCCGATATACGCCCGGCTTCGTTATTTGAAGATTATATCAGATTTTTCCGGTATATAGTGATTTCCTGTTATTTAGCCTGTTATGATTAAGCATTCCCGCCCTTTCCTCTTGAAATGGGCGGGAATGCTTAATGTGTGTAAATCAGTCATTAATAATCCAGTAGCCTATTTTGTATTTATTCTGTTGGTTTCTCTTCTTCCTCTTCCGGGACCGGCTCTTCATCGGTCATGCTTATGGTCTCTTCGGGTT
>JAAYJC010000159.1 GCA_012523085.1 Clostridiales bacterium | reverse complement strand
TGAGAGGTCGGTCACTCAACTAATGGGTGACCTCCTACTCGATTATATTAATAAGGCCGTGTGGTTATAAAATTGCTTTAGTTTATATGATAAACAGAGTATTAGATCGACAGCTCGGTGCGGCGGATAAGGTCGTTTTGCCCATCGATGTGCAGCTCCACGAAATAGGCGCTGAAACCTGCCACGCGGACAATAAGGTTCTTGTATTTGTCCGGTTTTTTCTGTGCGTCCTTTAAGGTATCCGCGCTGACAACATTGATCTGTATCTCCATTCCGCCCATATCAAAATAGGTCTGGATTAAATTCGTCAGCTTTACAATACCGTCCTCCCCATTCATCGCGCTGGGGTGAAATTTCATGTTGAACAAGGTTCCGTTAGGGTACTTGCTCTGGTCGATATTGGCGACAGACCGGAGGATTGAGGTCGGCCCATTTTTATCCATCTGCTGTACCGGTGAAATGCCGTCGGCGAGCGGCTCTCCCGCATACCGGCCGTCCGGTGTCGCGGCAGTCATTTTCCCGAAGATGACATTGGTCGTGACGGGATATAGGCCTGCGCTGAATCTACCTCTGGGGCCGGTACAGGCGTTCACGGCGTCCGCGAACACATCGGCTGCGAATTTGGCATATTGATCGATCTCTGCAATGCCGTTTCCGTAATGCGGCGCTTCGTTGACAATGTAGCGGTGAAGCTCCTCATAGCCTTCCCAATTGTTTGTTAAAGCATCATAAAGCTCTCGGGCTGTGCATAATTTCTTGTCATACACCAGATGCTTGATAATACCGAGACTGTCCGCCGTGTTGCCGATGGCGACGCCGGCAATGCCGGTGGAATTGTATTTCGCACCTCCGTACATCACGTCTACGCCTTTTTCCATACAGCCTTCAATGGTGCAGGATACGAGCGGAAGAGGCAGAACCTCGCGCGCCATATACTCAAAGGAATTGATGCAGGCCGCATGCCATTTGACAAAGAAATCCGTTTGCTTTTTAAACGCCTCCAGAACCTCCTCGAAGGTTTCCATTTCGTACAGATAGCCTGTCGGAAGGCCGCAGCGTTCAGCGGAGGGATCGGCAAGAGGATTGTGTCCGTCATTAATAGCCAGCCAAAGGGCATTTGCCAGGTTCCAGTATGATTCGGTCCCGGTGCCGCCGCAGGCAGGCCACTCATCGCCGCAGCCGGAAGGCTCGACACAGCCGATCAGTGTGTAGTTCCTTGCGCTCTTCAGCGATAGACCTCTGCTCATCAAAGCGGGTATGATCACATCGTCATTTTCAAAGGTCGGCACACCGCCGGAAATTTTCGAGGTCTCGATGGCGGCCTCCCAAAGCTCGGGCGGCGTATTCTTGTGAATGCGTAGCGCCTGCGGAGGATCGTGTAAAATGAGCCGTCCGGCCGCCTGAAGCATCATGAAGGTAACGGCGTTTGAAGCGTCTGTTCCGTCCTCCTTCACACCGCCCATCGTCATGAGCTGTCCGCTGGTGTAGCCTGGATTGGCCTGTGTTGCGCCATAGCTCCAGGGCTTGTTCATCTCGGCGATTTTCAGGTAAAACAGGTCCATGAGCTCCTGGGCGTAATCGGGCGTAATGCGGCCCGCTGCGATATCGGCTTCATAAAAGTCTCCAAGATACTGGTCAATGCGTCCGTAGCTGATGCCGTGCATATTGGCATCAAGGCACATGCAGGTCTGGTACATGAACAGCGCCTGAAGGGCTTCGTGGAAATTACGGCAGGGTTTCGCGACGCACCAGTTCAAGGTTTCCGCCATGGCTTCAAGCTCTTTTTTGCGGCTTGGATCCTTTTCTGCCGACATAAGCTCCGTACACTTATCGGCGTAGCGTTTGGTTAAGGTCATGATACCTTCGCTAACAATAGAGACCGCGCGGTAAAAGTTGTACTGCTCAACAGATTTGCCCATCAGGCCCTCGGCTTCAAGCTCGGAAATCTTCCGATCAGCTTCCTCTTTAATACTAAGAAAACCATTTTTAAGAACTTTGTTGTAACCCGCGCAGAAATGGCCGACGGCTTGAATCGTATTGTCCCTTTTATCGAACATGGTGATGCCGTTTCCGCTGTGGTTTTCGATATATCCGGTGGGCATATAAGCATCTGCCTTAGCACTCATGCTTTCTTTAAGCCAGAATTCGCCGGTGCTTAAGATATAATCCCTGTCTTCTTCCGATAGAATATAGGGGTCAATATCTCTGGTGGATATATACCTGCTTTCCACTTCTTCCAGAAGCCAGCGGATTGCGTTTTCCGGATAAAGTGCGGTTGCCCGATAGATGGACGACTGTGCACCGACAATCACATCACCCTCATCGATGCGGACCGGGATTTTCTCGCAGATAGTTTTGAAGTTTTTGGCACGTTTCAGGATCCCGTCTATGTCCGGGTTTTGCATATAAAACTCGGTAACAATTCGGTATCTTGCGGTGCATATTTCAGGCTGTGTATCGCGATATCTGGCGCGAATCTTTGAAACACGCTCGGTAATCGGTTTCAATGTATACATATTTGCCCCCTCTTTTCATGCGCTTAACATTCTTGTTTTCCTGAATACAGTATACCATGATAGGCGTAAAAGTGTAAGTTAAATTGTAAAAACTTCCGGTTTGCTCTGTTCTGAATACGTTTGGCAAGGTTTAGTAAATCCATGCGAAGAATTAAATTTTACCAGCAATAGAAACGTAGAAAAGAAGTAAAATAGGAAAGTCACGGAATATTTATCTCGTTATTAAGGAGTATGAAAAATGGCAGATAAAAACCTTGAACAGGCAAAAAGACTTAATCAAAGCTCACAGCAGGGCAACATGACGAACAACACGGCAGATAACGCAGAAGATCTGCAGCAGGCAAAGCAG
>JAAYJC010000158.1 GCA_012523085.1 Clostridiales bacterium | reverse complement strand
GAGCATATCAAAATATACGGACTCGTCTCCATTAGAGCAGGAAGAGAGGAGTAGGAATAGTATCAGTGCGGTAATCAGAAACAGTCTTTTTTTCATGCGTCCGTTTTTGTGCCTGTGAATATAAATACGGGGCGGGAACAAAACCTGTGGAGTCATAACAAGCCTCCCTGATCATTTCCCAAATAGTTACTTCTCCATCTTGCGTACTTACAATACCTGTAAGCCTGTTGTTCTGCGTACCGGTCATATAAACCGGACCACCGCTGTCACCCGCTTCCGGATGAGATTCATTTAACCATTTACCAAAATATCCTATTTCATTATAAATATAATCTGTCGATGTGTCAATAAAGCCGGAATAAAGACAGGGAGGCGGTTCATCTGTCCCCCTGTCTTTTACCCCTGTCTTTCACTTCGATGTTTCAGCAGGTTCCTCTCTTAAGCTTCCCTGAGATGCCGTTACCGTTTTCATAACCGTCCCCTTGTTTCGTTTCTTCATCATGATCATCCGAATCAAAGAGGCGGCAATGCCCAGAACGCACAGCATACCCGCCGCAAGATGTGCGTTTTTCATACTCAGAACGAAAGCTTCGTCCATCCCGCTGCCCGCAACATAATCCGTTACCGGATAACCGAGATATCTGCTCATGCCGCCATACATAGCGGCAGTGGTAAACGCAACGCCGGCGGAGCTGCCGGTGTTCCGGATCGCGGTGCTGGCAGAACCGCCGATTCCTAATTTTTCACGAGGCACATTGGACATGATCTGGGCGTTGTTTGGGGAAGAAAACAGCGCGGACCCGAAGCTGTTGATACATAAGAAGAAAACCAGCGTCCCTGTCTGCGAATACTGCGTCAGCGTCGCGGTCAGAAGCATACCGATACCGTAAATCACCTGGCCGACGATACTGAGCTTCTCGCCGCCGATCCGGTCACTGATATAGCCGCTGACCGGAGAGATCAGAAGTAAAACAGCCGGTGCAATCGACATATAAAATCCGGAAACACTTGCCGGCATATTCAAAACGCCCTGCAGATAAAAAGGGAAAATGATATTTCGAAATGAGTTTGTAAACGCTAAAATAAAAAGATTCAGCACGCCGACGGAATAGTAGGGGTTCTTAAACAAGCCGAAATCCAGAAGCGGCATGGTCTTTTTTCGCTGCAGAACGAAAAAAGCAATAAAAGACACGATGGAGACAGCCAGCGCAATGTAAAGGGGGGCTTTGTTAAAGCCGCCGGACGAACTGCGCTGCAGCGCGTACAAAAGGGGCCCAAGCGCGATAACGAATAAAAAGGAACCACAGTAATCCATCTTTTCTTTACGGAGCGGAGCGTCCTTCGGAAAAAACCGCAGGCCGAGAATCAAAGCGACAACGGCTAACGGAATCTTCAGCAAAAAGATATAGCGCCAGTTCAGATAGGTCACGATAATGCCGCCAAGGGTTGGCCCGGCCAGCGCGCCGATGGATAAAGCGCCGCCGTAAAGGCCGAGCGCTGTACCGCGCTGCTGTTTCGGGAAGACCATGGCAATGATACCCTGGCTGTTTGCCATGGTGCAGCCGGCGCCAATTGCCTGAATGACGCGGGAGGCGACCAGCATGGGAAAGGTTTGCGCGGTTCCGCTGAGAAAGGTTGAGACCATGTAAATGCAGATGCCCGCCAGATAAAATTTCGTCTTTCCGATAATATCGCCCAGCCTGCCGAAAAACAAAACCGTAACAGCCGTTGTAATGGCATAGACACTGACAATCCAAATGACACTGCCGGAGCTGACACTTAGGTCTTTCCCGATGGACGGAAGCGCTATATTCAGCATACTGCCATCCAGGCCGTCCATCAGAACCTTCAAAATAATAACGGCAAGAATCAGCCATTTATTTTTGTATTGTTCCGCGTGTTCTCTAATATCCATTCCGCTGAAGGATCCTTTCAAGCATAGATAAATTTGCTGTAGGCCCTCATTTTATGAATCCGGGATATCATGATCTAAGGCGGCTGACACCGAACAAACGTGTCAGCCGCCTTAGATATTGATAGCAGCTCCCTGTTTCTTTGTCCCGGAAAATAACGGCCCGCAGCGCCCGGATTCAGTTTTCCGGTTTGCCACCCTGCTCAGCCCGGTATGTATCCACGATATCATCGATCTTATCGACTATGTAGCGAACGCAGGCCGGGAAGCCTTCAAAATAACGGTGAAGCGCAACACATTTCACGCAGTTGCCGTGGTACCAGCAGTCGGTGTGCGAGCAGGTACAGGTGCGATTTTTCGGATTTTTGACGATTTTTGCCCATGCGTCCATCACGGCGACCATGTCCTGTCCAGCCGCCTCACGCGCTTTGATCAAGCGCTCTCTGGATCCATCGGGGTCATGGGGATCAATCAATCCGGTCGCATCGTTGCCGCCGCCGGACTGGATCTTATAATGCATATTGTAACGGCGATCTTGCGGAATACCCTCTTGCATCTTCTCGTCCAGAGGACGCAGACAGTCCGGGAACCCGTCAAAATAGCGGTGAAGCGCAACACACTGCATACAGTTGCGGTTGTTTCTGCAGCCGGTTCTCGGGCATGTGCAATAAAGCTCATTGGGGTCGCCGACGATGCGGTCCCATTCCTTGCGGAGCGCAAGCCGCTGCTCTTCGTTCATGTCTTCCCACGCTATACCGGTGGTATTCAGTTTTGCCAGATGCTCATCTATTGTCTTTCCCATAACGGTCACCTCTTTAAAATAATATTATCCCCGATTCAGTTTTCCGGTTTACCGCTTTGCTCTGCCCAGTAAGTATCCACGATATCGTCAATTTTATCGACTATGTAACGATCGCAGGCGGGGAAACCGTCAAAATGGCGGTGCAGCGCAATACATTTCACACAGTTGCCGTGATACCAGCAGTCGGTGTGCGAGCAGGTACAAGTGCGATTCTTCGGATTCTTGACGATTTTGTGCCACCTGTCGGCAGCTGCGACACCCTGATCTTTCACATTTGCTTCCTGCGCGTGCTTAAACAGACGCTCTCTGGAACCGTCGGGGTCATGAGGGTCAATAATGCCCTCAGGCGTTCCGTCAGATTGGATCTTAAGGTGCATATTGTAGCGGCGATTTTGCGGAATACCCTCCTGCATCTTCTCGTCCAGGGGACGCAGACAGTCCGGGAAACCGTCGTAGTAGCGATGCAGGGCAACACAAAAGACGCAATTGTGGTTGTTTCTGCAGCCGGTTCTGGGACAGGTACAATAAAGCTCATCGGGGTCGCTGACGATTTTGTCCCATTCCTTGCGCAGCGCAAGCCGCTGCTCTTCGTTCATGTCTTCCCACGCTATACCGGTGGTGTTCAGTTTTGCCAGATGCGCGTCATTTGTTTTTCCCATATCAGACACCTCATAAATTCATATTTTTTATATTCAGCACAAACACAACAGTCTCTATCAGCCGCAAGCAATGTGAATAGGCTGAAAACGCAGATAGCGTCATTGGAAAGGCCGGCTCGGTTACACCTGTATAATAACAGGCTAAACCGAGACCGGCCTAAAATCAATATGGTTTTTAGAATGAATGTTCAAGGATTGCGAACATTAACTGAAAATGATAAGACAGCCTCAAATCAAACGTTTGGGTTAATTGGGCGGCTCACATTCACTTGAGTTCAGCAAAATGTTTTTGAATGATTTTTTTCACTTTGCTTACAAGCGGACGTTCCGGAATTCCCTCCTTCAGCCAGTACAGGCGCAGACTTTCATCCACATCCGAGTCGATTATGTGAAGAAAGTGTGTGCCCTCAGTCCGATAGTTTTTGTACAACTCATAAACGATGGTTGCGGCGCATTTTCCATAGGATACGATCCGCAACAGTTCGTAGAAATTACCCGACTCAAATATCACAGTAGGGTGAAAGCCTTTTTTTTCGAACATTTCATTGAACAACATCCTTTGGGTGCTGTTTTGAGGGTATGCCGCAAATTGCATCTTCGCCAGTTCTGCGACTGTCACATACTCGCGGGCCGCAAGCGGGCTTGATGCGGAGACTACGCAGCCCATTTCCTGCTTCCTGAGGATGCAGCCCTCCAAAGCAGGATCTGTCAAATGTATGGCTATGATACATAAGTCAACGCCGCCGTTTTGAAATTGAGGGACGATATTGTCAATCTCACAACGGAAGGCATTAATCTGGATATCCTTGCATTGCGCTTCAAGTTCCAGCATAAGACCGGGAAAGCCCATTATGGTCGGCGTAATCAGGCGTATCAGATTCTGCTCATTCCTCTTCATGGCGTCAATCTGTCCAAGTCCCCGGTCAATATGTTTCAGCGCCTGATCTACCTCAAGGAGAAAGGCTTCGCCGGATGCGTTGAGCCGGATGCCCCGGCCGACCCGATCAAACAATGTGACGCCGAGCTCGCTTTCCAGACGGCCGATCGACATGCTCAGCGTTGACTGCGAAATGAAAAGCTCCTCAGCTGCATTGGTCAGGTGCTCCAATGCAGCAAGCTTCTTAAAATATCTCAATTGCTTCAAATCCATATCGGCACCTCCCGTCTCAGAGATTCATTGGGGTCACAGGTATCTTTTATGTTTTAATTAAATAAGCACGACATCACTATAAATTAACCATAACATTTTATTGGTCCAATGTCCATTAATACATCAATAAACATGATCATTTTGAGCTAATTTTGTAAGTTTTAAGCCATATCCGGCAATACCTGGCAGACATTTGTAATCGTACAAGGTCATAGTTATGAACATTCTGTTCAATTTATTTGAACAATTCAGCGGCAAACAAAATTGTATTATGCCATCGATTTGCTTATTCTAAAAATGCGTATGAGGGAGGTATTAACATAAATGCTTTTACCCGGGACATAGGCTATCGGGAAAAGCGCGGGGTCTCGTTTGGCTTTGTTTTGCAAATCGTTAGGAGGTTGCCGGTATGAATTTATTATTGGAAGAGCATCTGAAGAAACTGAATCCAACAGGTATCAAATGGGATGATATGACAGAAGAACAAAAGGAAAATCTCAAGCGGCAGTGGGACCAGGTTGTCAGTGTGCCGCGAAACATGACCTGCACATGTCCGCGTACGTTTTGCGAAAATAATCACAACTGCCAGTTTTGCATCACCACGCACCGCAGCTACGGCAGTCTGCCGGACTGTCTTCGCATTGTGGATGATAAACTGTCCGCCGAAATTCCCCCTGAGAAGAGGCACAATATCCACTCGCACATGAACAAAAATCAAAATAAGGCCATCAACAGAGAGGACTACCATAATTCGATTGCCGCCGCCGTCAAGCAGGATCCCAACGCCATGGAAGAGGGCAGAAAGCGCGCGGCGATCTGGCATGACCTGGTCAGGGATCCCGAGAACACCAAGTGCACCTGCAAGAAAACGGATTGCCGATTCCATTCAAACTGCACAAAGTGCATTGCGCTGCACAGACACTTTGACGGATTTCCGAGCTGCTGTGAATCCATCCACGATAATATCGCCTGTGCGATCCTGGCTTACAGAGCGGAGCAGGCGGAACAGGCGGAGCCGTAAACGGATTTAGCCGGGTAAGTCTGATTTAAAACTAAAATTAAGCGGTAATACATAAAGATGTTTTCTGATTTGAAAGGAGATTTCGCCATGAAACGCACAATCGTGCTCATTCTTTCCATATCGATTGTCTTCGCATTGTTTGCGGGATGCGGCGGTAAAACCGACGGCGGCAGCACCGACAGCCCCCCCGTTGTCAGCAGTACCGGTAATGTTGCCACCAGCACCCCCGGCGGCAGTTCCGGCGACACCGGCAACGAAACCGAAGAACCTGTTTTGCCTTATGCGGCCGGCAAGTTTTTAGCTGACGCTAACGGGCTTGCTCTTGAGAAGTACGAATACCCTTTGCCGCTTACCACTTCCGATGAAGTCATCACCATTTGGACCAGCAACTTTACGCCTGATTATCTGCCTGAAGAGGGATTTGAAACCATGCCCTTCCCGCAGGAGGTTCTCGCCCGCACCGGCGTACATGTGGAGTACTTCAACGTTCCGAACGCATCACGCGAAGAAAATTTCGCGGTACGGCTGGCTTCCGATGATCTGCTTGATATCATGTGCCAGGCGGCTTCCTATTATAGCGGCCCCATAAAAAATGCCGTTCTTGAGGAAGGGTATTTTGTCAATCTCTATGACTACCGTATGTATATGCCAAACTATATCTACGAAGTCACCAAAGATCCTTCCGACCGCAACACTATTCGCAAGGTTTTCGTGGAAGATGACCTGATCTGCCTGATGTACGAATTGAGGGCGCAAAAGGAACTCAGCAGCGGCGCGTTTGCCCGGGGCGACTGGCTCGAGGACATGGGCAAAATCAACACGGATATCAAAACCTATGATGACATGCACGATATGCTGACCTTCTTCAAAACTGAGAAAAACGTCGAGACGCCGATGACTCTTTTGAAAACACTGGAGCTTGCGGGCGCGTACGAATGGGTCGGCTTCGACACCTACTGCTGCTGCAGCGCCACCTATATCAGAAGTGTCCAATATGTCGTTGACGGCAAGGTCCATCTGAGCAATGTGGGCGAGAATGACCGTGAGCTTATGAGCATGATCAATCAGTGGTTCAGTGAAGGCCTTATCGACCCGAACTGGGCTTCCTACGCCAGCATCCCTGACATCGGCGATAAACTGCAGACCGGCGAGATGGGCTACATCGCCGGCACCCGCGCCACAACCATGAAAGCAAACGATGTGGCAATTCCGGAAGGTGAAAGATACGGCTGGGTCGCTTTAACAAAGCCTGTCCGGCATGAAGGTCAGACTCTGCACATGGGCTTTCAGGTTGATCGTGTTTATTGGGGCAGCGCCGCCATTTCCTCCTCTTGTGAAAACATAGAACTGGCGGTTACCTGGCTTGACTGGCGCTACAGCGAAGAAGGAAGTTTCCTTTATGGTTATGGTGTGCAGGGTGAGAGCTGGGATTATGATGAAAACGGCAACATTGTCATTACCGAATATATTACCTCGCATCCCAGCGGCTGGACGATGATCATGCTGTCCTATGCGCTCAACAGCATCGTTGAACCGGGCCTTTATATTAACTACGCGTGGAATGCTCCCGGCAATGAAGTCGCTCTCCAATACACCCTTGACTGGGAGTCCGTCCCCCATGACGATGCTTATGTGTACCCCAGCGGTATTGCCTACACCGATGATCAAAATAGCCAAATAACCGCTATTGCCTCCGACCTCGGCACTTACCTCGAAGAAAACTACCTTTCGTTTGTAGACGGCTCCAAGCCGCTAAGTGAGTGGGATTCTTATGTTGCCGGCGCGCAAGGCATCGGCCTTAGTGACCTGCTTTCTATCTTTCAGGAAGCATACGACGATTTTATGGCAAACTAAATAAAAGACTAGGCGGCTGAGAGGGGCCGGACGGCCCCTCTCAGTCTTTTTATCGCATAATGCGCTGCATAATGGTTTTGATTACACGTTCTCTATATTTTGATGTCTCATAATACGGCAGGTTGTATTTAATACACTGTTCTTTGATCAGCTTGCTTTGTTCAACGATACTAACGCAGCCTTCCCGTATTTCCTCGTCGGGCAAATAATAGGTATAATCCTTTGGTGTGTCGTACTTTTTCTGTATCCTGAATCTCTCCTCCGGCGTTACGTCGGCAGTGCCCAGATAATAGATATCGCAATGCGAGCGGTCTATAAACCGGATATAATCCTCCGGCAGCAGCTGATAGATATCGATTACCATGGCGGTATCAATTTCCGTATATTCTCCACTTTTAATCATTTCCTGGATAAACGGAGCGATTTTCCCGCTTATGTTGAATAGAATATCCGTGGACGGCATATCCGCGTATGTATTGATACCGAGTTCGGGAAAGCAGTTCTCAAAACCCGCAACTATCGAATCCATGCTGATGTGCTGATATCCGCATGTCTTTGAGATCAGGCTGGAAACCGTGCTTTTGCCCGAACGGGGTACCCCGGCAATGATGATATGCTTCTTCATATGTGATATGCGCCTCCCGAAAATTATGTAACGGTTCTATCTTTTATGATTTCATTTCTTACAGACAGGAAGCACCCGGCGGACATCAATTAATCGAATAAGCCCAAAGATTGCGTACCTGATTTTCAAATGACGCATATGTCCAGCGCTGCTTGCTGCGTGCTATGCTGTTGGAATCGTTTATAAGGAACTCTCCGTTCTCATAACCATAGATAACGATGAAATGACCGGTCGTGGTAAATACACCCGGTCCCATGATACAGATCACAGGATGCCCGTTTTGAAGCTGCTCGATAATGTTGTTTTCCCAGAGAGGCAATTCCGTTGCCGTCAGCCCGTAGCTTTCCGCACCCAAGGTCATCAGGCCCCAATCGGTGCCGTTACCGTCGACACAATAGCCGTTTGCCTGGCTGAAGGCAGCAACGGCTCCCGGATCTGCCGTGAGATCGCCCGTAAGTCCGACAATCACCATGGATAGAGAAGTGGGACCGCAGCCTGTAATGGCAAGCATATCATTTCCGTATTCCTCATACCCCCACCGTTTATCCCACTGCAGAAACAGAGGGATTTCGCCGATCAGATCGTCCTGTGTCAGACCGGACGAGTTTATGCCGCTGCTTCTTGTGGGATAGTCTTGGACAAAGCTCAGGGTTTCCTGATTATCAGCCAGTAATGCCAACAGGCTTTCGGGATAGGCATCTGCGTTCCCGACAATTGCTTCGATCGCGTTGTTTTCTCCGGCAAGAGCTTTGAGTCGGCCGAGGGTATCGTTTCCATAAAACGGGTTAGATGGGGAATCGTTCCGTGTCTCGCCGGATTGGGGCACAGAACTGTCCCCCGTCTCACTTGTCTCAATTACGGACAAGACGGCGTACCCTATGCCGAAAATCAGGATAGCGGCCAGGATAATTCGCATAACGCATCTGCGCCGACGGCGGCGGCTCATCTTTCTCTTGACCCCGGTAACCTGTCTTTCGTGATTTTCCGATGGTTTTTCTGGTTCTGTGTATCGCATCATTCTATCTTACCTTTGTGTTTTTTTCATATCACTCATATCGGATTTTGTCCTTAATAATTGCGCCTGTCCGTGCAGATAATGCATCACCTCATACGTCAATCCCCCTGTTGTGATAAACCGGTTTGTTATTAGACGATTTAGAACAGCTTTTGTTTTGATATATCATTATTTTTTTCTTATCGCAAAAGACAAGAGGACGGTTTCTGTCATGCTCGCTAGACAGAAACCGTCCCCCTTGTCTTTTTTTATTTTCGCCAGTCGAGGGTCAGGCATTTTTTGCAGACGTCGCATTGCTTTTCGGGGTCGATGATGCAGCTGATCTGGCCGTTGTAGGCCAGCTCCTGGATGCCGTCGGGCATCATGTAGGTCCCGCCGAAAATGCCCTGCTCCACCACGACCTGAAAGAACACGGGCTTTCCTATCCGGATGAAATTGAGCGGGCAGTGCCACATATTCGCCGGGATGCGGACTATTGTGGGCTCGTCGATGTTATATAGCTCCGCATCGTCCCCGAGGCCCAGCGTGAACTCGATATGCGCGTCCCAGTCATAGGCCTTTCCCGGCGCGCCGAGGAACGCCAGGTATTCGTCCGCCGGGTGCTTGTGCGGGTAAGGGTCGATGAAGACCGGTTCATTGACCAAACCGCCGCCGATGCTGAACTGTGCGCCCGGAATCTGGCATGCGCCGCGAAATCCGACGCCGTGGACTTCTTTATCGACATTTTCTTTATAGGTACCGTCAATGAATTTGGCCCCGCGCTCCGGCCTGTTGCGGTAGATCAGTCTTTCATATTTGCGCTCACTCATGCTGTCGTCCCCTCCCGTCATATTTGCCCTGCCGGTTTATTTCTCCAGTCCAGCGTCAGGCATTTCTTGCAGACGTCGCATTTCTTTTCCGGTTCTATAACGCACTGAATCTGTCCGTTGTAATACATTTCGCGCTCTCCGTCCGGAAGAAGGTAAGTGCCGCCGAACATACCCTGCTGCAGCGCGGGCTGGAAGAATATCGGCTTTGTGATGCGCACGAAATTCAACGGGCAGTGCCAGACGCCGGCCGGAATACGGATGGTCATCGGCTCGTCGATCACATAAAGCTCCGCATCGTCGCCAAGGCCGATGGTCAGCTCAATATGCGCGTCCCAGTCCTTTGCGTTTAAGGTACCCGAGCCGAATACCAGATACTCGTCCGCGTAATGCTTATGCGGATAGGGATCGATCATGCCCGGCGCAGTGACGTATCCATAGCCGACATTGAACCGCGAGCCCGGGATTTGACAGGCGCCCCTGAAATAAGCCTGCGGCGACTTGTCTTTGATTTCCGTGCCGTCGACGGTTGCGACCAGATACTCCGGCTTGAACCGGAACACCAGATTTTCATATTTTCGTTCGCTCATCTCTCTTAATCCTTTCCGCCTGTCTTCTTACTGCGCTGAATAATACACATCAAGTTCGCTTTGATAAATCTCATAAACGCGTTCAAGGCCCATCTCCATCAAAGAAGCAATATAATCGTCCCATTCGCTGAGCGGCCTGCTTCCGTCAAAGAACGCGTTGTAGTTTTCGGCATAGTAGGTGCTCAAATCGCCGCTGAGCGCGGTTACTTCATTGCCCGCTTCCGCGCTGAGCGTGAAGTCAGCCGGGAAATCGAGCTTTCCGCCGTAGTATTCGGACACATCCCAGACATTGTACATGGCATAGAACCGCTCTCCGCCATCATAGGCAAAGTTTCTTCTCAGGTCGAAGACACCGACATCGCCGCCGGCATAGATGCTGAGTATCGAGCTGGGGCCAGCTGGATGTTCCAGAACAAACTCGGTCAGCATGCGCTCCCCGGCGTCGTCATATTCCCAGGTGGAGCCCTCCAGACCCCATGTACAGAAATCACTGCCTTCGGTGGAATAATGCCAGTCGGTCCAGCTGAGCACAAGCGGCAGGTTTGCGCACTTGGCACTGATTGTCCACATGGAGAAGGTGACGGCTTTGCCCAGATTCCACTGAAGCTCCTGATCTTCATAGAGCCTGAGCCTCGGTGTCGGCTCATACCGGCAATCGGGATCCACACAGAGCTCCTCCCAGACGGGAACGCTGGTGGGTGCGCCGAAGACATAGCCCAGGCGGTCCTGCGCAACGACGGAATTGATCATGATGCTGTCCATGTAGGAGCTGTAGTTTGGATCGATAAGCCCCTCGTCCCACCATTGGTGCAGTCTGGTCATGGCGGCCAGGTCGTCATCGGTAGCGCCGCAAAACTCTACCTTTCCTTCGTTGACTCTCTTGTAGTAACCGATGATGATGTTCCACAGCGATGTGTTGTAGCCGGAAAACAGCCTGCCGGGGCTGAGCTCAAACCAAGCGAAAACCGTCATCGGCCAGTGTTCGTTATCCCCGTAAGCGGCCTTGAAGGCAGTCAATACATCATACAGCTCGTCAATCGTCGTCACATCGCCGGCTTTTCCGAGATTCAGCTCATCCATCCAGTCCTGCCTGAGATACCAGCCCTCCTCGGGCGCGACATTGATGAATGTCCAGATCATACCGACCATATCGTCGTGAATAAACGTGTTTCTCAGAAGCGACGGGCTTTCCTTCGCATACTCCTGAACAAGGTAGAAGTAGTTGGGCATATACTCTTTGTAATCATAAATATTGCAGTACCAGTTTTCGTTAATGGCCTCTTCCATCGACATGCCGATCCGGTTGTTGCCCATGGATACGATATCGGGAATGTCATCGGAGGCCATCATGACCGAGAACATTGTGCTGACGTTTTCCATTGTGCACAGTATGTACTCGATATTTACGCCGGTCATTACCGCCTTTTCCTGCACATATGGGACAGCCTGCATGTCGTTGTCCGGAATGTACTGCGGGGTGAAATTGAGGACATAGTAACTGAATGTTTCATCGGTGGTGGCAAGCGGGAGTTCGTAGGAATACAGCCCGGTTGCCCAGCCGTCCGGCCCCGTTTCATATTTTCCCACTGCAAAATTATAAGGAGATTCCGGATCCGGTTCGGGTGTGCTCTGCTCGGGCGTGCCTTGCGCAGGGGTTTGTTCTGCCGCAGCGGTGTTTGTCACTTCGGCGTTTCCGCCGGTTTTTTGGCCGCAACCGTTGAGCAGCGCGACCGCAATCACGATCGCAAGGATAAGCGCAAAGGTTCTTTTCATGGTGTCTCTCCTTCCTCCAAATGCGTAATTTTACCGGTTTTTTTCCGCTCTTTGCCGGTGTTTGGCGCCCCGCCTCATGCATAGAAAACTCGATCGGATGCCGGCACCGACAGGATT
>JAAYJC010000021.1 GCA_012523085.1 Clostridiales bacterium | reverse complement strand
CGGCGCATATATGATTTGACAGTATTCGGCGAGAGCCGGAGCGTAGCTGCAATAGCTGACGCCCCACACCCTTTGAGCCGCATATCCGTGATTGCTTTTATATCTGACTGTTTCATGTCTATCCTCCTTTTCTCGCCGACTCCAATTCAGCGTCGGCGCATGGTCAGAAGCTGCTCCATTACATCATCTTGTGGATTGCTGCCGCTATAGTCCATCGAACAATTGTCACGGACGACTGCGTAGATTTGATTCCACAGGGCGTTAGCCCAATCCAGTTCCTCATTACTTGGAATAATCCAGTCTTACAATGTAGTGCTTAACTTATTGTCCGAAAAACCGTTGACTTCTCCCTTTGAACCAGTCGTGTACCCAATTTGCGCAGTCGTTCCAATCGGAGCACCACGCCAAAATATGCTTTTGGCCAGCAATTTTGACAAGGTCGGTCAGGTCTGCTTCTGTAAACTGCCGTAAAATAAGACGCTCCGATTCTATGTAACTCATTACGTTTTCCTCACTTTATCGTTTCTAAAATAAAACTGCCCCAATTCCGCAACGAAATTATCGTCATCGGAAATGGAGCAATTCAATGCCACGCCTATCAAAAGACACTATGTGCCTTTTGATATAAATATAGCGCGACAATGATTAGCCGGAATGCCCGGCAAACCGATAAAAAAACCGGCTCGTAATCCCAAATCTCGATGACACAACAAAGCCTATCAAAAACAGGCTTTCTTAAAATGTCAGCTGAAAATTTGCGATTACTTTGATATCATCGTCACGCCACCAATCATGTATTTTTACACATTATAACATAAAACATCAAGCTTTTCAATGGATTATAAGGAAAATATTGGTGGAATATTACTAATTTATAAGCCGCTTACTATTATATGGGAAATCAGGGCAATGGCATTCAAGAGACCAGATGCTCCATTCGGGGATGAAAATAGATCAGCCACGGCGGAAAGCATAACCGCGGCTGACCCTTGAAAATACCCTTTGGGATTTTTGTGCAACGAAAATCAGATAGACTCATTGATAAATAATATATTATAACTGGCGTATTACCATAACAGATAATACAACATGTTGCAGTATAGACAGGTTTTAGGAATTCAAGTCCCGCTTCGCGCACCAACGAAAAGGGGCCGAAACTAAAGTCTCACAAAAAACCGTTTTGAGTCGAAAGAATCAAAGCGGTTTTTGATGTTGTAAACCCATAAACCAAGGGGACAGTTCTCGCAGTTGACATCAATCCACTGCTCTGCTACGATAACTACGGGAGTGGTATAATATGCCATGAAAAGCGAAACAAGACAGATGAACAGTCCCCCTGTCTTTCTTAATCTAATGAGCCAAGGAGGTGTCTGCATGTGCTTCCCGGATGATTTTATGCAAGCTGCTCAAGATTTTGCAGAGTTCAAAATAGCAACGGAAGATGAAGTATTCGGCGAATTTGACGACGACGATGACGATGATGATGACGACGACGACGACGATGACGATGACCATTAATCATTAATTACACACTCAAATTCACTTCACTCTCAGTTAAGATGAGGACGCCGACAATTCAATGTGTGAGCAAGGATTTGTGCAAGCGAACTAGCGAGAAGACAGTTGAACCGTCTCCCAGTCTTTCTTACGCGAAGCTCTACACCACTACATGGATGCCCTATGACGAAATCTCGCTCCAAGTCAAAGGCTTCACGTTGGACGCGGAATGGCAAGGCTTTTTGGAGCAGATCGCCTTACAGGACTGAGGACGGTTTGACAGAAAACAAGCCGGACGAGGACATCAACACAAAATTACAGCGGCAGGAAGCAATTCTCAAGCTGCAAAAGGAAATAAAGATACTGGAGAAGCGGACGCAGAGAGATTCAGCCGAAAAAGAAATTCGACCTTTACGGACAGCTTCAGGAGAAAAAGCAAAAATTGTAGGAGGAAGTAAAATGAAGAGGGCAAAGATTATTGTTCGCGAGAAAATAATTGGAACCACCGATGACATTGGTCTCCGCGCCTTAAACGGTTACTATGAAAGCCCTTTTATGGACTTTCCGGACAATACTGACGATGAAACCGCAATTGATATACTTCAAAACAAGTACAGAAAACATTTTTCCGCTATGAAGATCGATACAGTAAAGTTGGCATGGGAGGAACCGTCGGATACGGAAAAAGTGAAAAACCTACAATAACTTGACGCCGTCAATTTCCGCTTTTTCTGTTGACGATTGGGTTAATGTATTGTATAATACAGATAATGAACAAAGGTGTTCATCAGATGATGCAGGAGTCAGTAGGCTTGGTTTTTACCGGTCGTTAATCGTCTTCTCCGCGCATCATGTGATGAGCGCCTTTTTTTTATGTGATTGGCAGGAGGGTGATTGTATGCAAAGAGAAGGGCAAGTGAGAATACCATCCGGCTGCGCCATATCCGGAATGATCAACAAGACTGGAAAGCGCATGAACGGTGAAGCCATTATTGAATCCATCGCCGTAATGCATGATCGCTCTAATGGTCTCGGCGGCGGCTTTGCCGCCTATGGAATTTATCCTGAATATAAAGATTATTACGCTTTTCATATCTTTTATGATACGGTATTCGCCAAAAAGGAATGCGAGGAATTTTTAGAGCTGCACTTTGATATTATCAACCTCTCAAAAATCCCTACTAGAAAGATCAAGGAAATTACAGACGAACCTTTGATCTGGCGCTACTTTGTCACGCCTCTACCAACAAAACTTGGAGAAAGTCAGCTTGACGAACGCGAGTTTACCGCAAAATGCGTGTTTCGTGTAAACACAAGAATTGACGGCGCTTATGTGTTTTCCAGCGGTAAAAACATGGGTGTGTTCAAGGCGGTCGGTTTCCCGGAGGATGTCGGTCGGTTTTATCGGCTGGATGAATATGAGGGTTATTGCTTTACGGCGCATGGGCGTTACCCGACCAATACGCCGGGCTGGTGGGGTGGCGCACATCCTTTCGCTTTGCTTGATTACTCGGTTGTGCATAACGGCGAGATATCGTCCTATGACGCGAACCGCCGCGCCATTGAGATGTACGGCTACAAGTGTACGCTCCAAACAGACACTGAGGTTATTACATATATTATAGATTATCTGCACAGGAAAATGAGCCTTAGTTTTACAGAAATCGCATCGGTCATTGCAGCCCCCTTCTGGCAGACTATCGAGCGCATGACGCGGGAGGGACGTGATAGGCATGAGTATCTGCGTATCATGTTTTCCGCACAGCTTATCACCGGCCCATTTTCGATACTTGTCGGTTTTGAGGGCGGGCTTATGGCATTGAACGACAGGCTCAAGCTGCGGAGCATGGTGGTTGGGGAAAAGGACGATACAGTCTACATCGCAAGCGAGGAAGCGGCTATCCGCATCAATGAACCGAATCTTGATACGGTATGGTCGCCAAAGGGCAGCCAGCCGGTTATCGTTTGTTTAAACGGAGGTGAGGCGTAATGGCGGTGAATTTTATTTATCCCGATTATGAAGTGGCGCGAAATTATGACAGATGCATCGGCTGCCGCGTCTGCGAACGCCAATGCGCGAACGAGGTGCATGAATACCTTGCAGATTCAAACAAAATGGTTTGCGACGACGCGAAATGCGTAAACTGCCATCGCTGCGTAACACTCTGCCCCACCCGGGCATTGAAGATCATAAAAAGCGGAAATACCTATAAAGAGAACGTAAATTGGAGCGGCAAGACAATAAACGAGCTTTACCGTCAGGCGGAAAGCGGCGGTGTGCTGCTTTCGAGCATGGGTAATCCGGAGAATTACCCGGTGTATTTTGACAAAATACTTTTGAACGCTTCGCAGGTCACGAACCCCTCCATAGACCCGCTACGCGAGCCGATGGAAACAAAAGTTTCACTCGGCGCGAAACCCCGGAATATTGAACGCGATGAGAGCGGCCGCATTTTGAATAATCTGCCGCCGCAGCTCTCCTTGTCTATGCCGGTGATGTTCTCGGCGATGAGCTATGGCTCTATCAGCTACAACGCGCACGAGAGTTTGGCACGCGCGTCTGAAGCGCTTGGAATCCTTTACAATACCGGTGAGGGCGGTTTGCATGAGGATTTTTACCGATACGGTGAAAATACAATCGTGCAGGTCGCCTCGGGACGCTTCGGCGTTCATCCGGGATACTTAAACAGCGGATCGGCGATAGAAATCAAAATGGGCCAGGGTGCGAAGCCGGGCATTGGCGGTCATCTGCCGGGCGCAAAAATCGTCGACGATGTTTCACGCACAAGGATGATTCCGGAGGGTTGCGACGCTATCTCACCCGCTCCGCACCATGATATTTATTCGATTGAGGATTTACGGCAGCTTGTCTACTCACTGAAAGAAGCGACAAATTATAAAAAACCGGTGATTGTGAAGATCGCGGCAGTTCACAATGTCGCCGTCATAGCAAGCGGTATCGCCAGGAGCGGAGCCGACATCATTGCCATCGACGGATTTCGCGGCGGCACGGGAGCCGCGCCGACACGCATACGCGACCATGTGGGTATCCCCATTGAGCTCGCCCTCGCAGCGACCGATAAACGCCTGCGGGACGAGGGGATCCGCGACTATGTATCAATTGTTGTGGGCGGCAGCATACGCTCCAGTGCGGATATTGTAAAAGCCGTTGCTCTGGGCGCGGACTGCGTTTATATCGCAACGGCTGCTCTGCTGGCGCTCGGCTGCCACCTTTGCAGAAGCTGTCATGCGGGACGCTGCAATTGGGGTATCGCAACACAAGTACCCGAACTTGTTAAGCGGTTAAACCCCGAAATCGGATACAAGCGTCTTGTGAATCTGTTGACTGCGTGGCAGCATGAGATTAAAGAGATGATGGGCGGCATGGGCATCAATTCGATTGAAAGCCTGAAAGGGAACCGGCTCATGCTTAGAGGTGTGGACCTGAATGAAAAAGAGCTTGAAATTCTAGGCATTAAACATGCGGGGGAATAAGATATGAGTAATATGCTGTATGAAGGTAAATCAAAAATGATATGCGTCGGGCGGGATGACGATAACCTTATCATCCGTTATAAGGACACTGCCACGGCGTTTAACGGAGAGAAGAAAGCCGAGCTTTCGGGCAAGGGTAAGCTCAACGCTGCGATCTCAAATATGATTTACGACTATCTTGCGGAGCATGGCATTGAGACGCATTTGATTGAAGTCCTTGACGAAACCGCCGTACTTGTGAAAAAATCGGAGATTGTTATGGTTGAGGTAATCGTCAGGAATATTGCGGCCGGAAGCTTTTCCCGGAAGTACGGTGTCCCGGAAGGGACGGCGCTTAAAAACACGGTCATCGAGTTCAGTTTAAAGAGCGATGAGCTTTGTGATCCGATGATAAACGAGAGCCAGATTACCGCCATCGGGCTTGCGACACCGGAGGAACTGATGGAAATGACCCGGCAGGCATTCCGGATCAATGAGCTGTTGCGCGTATTGTTTTTTAAAGCAGGGATCAGGCTGATTGATCTAAAACTTGAGTTCGGCAGATGCGGTGGAAAGCTCATTCTCTGCGATGAGATTTCACCCGACTCCTGCCGTCTCTGGGATGCGGACACAGATAAAAAGCTCGACAAAGACCGTTTTCGACGGGACTTGGGGAATGTGCTTGACGGTTATCGGGATGTCCTCAGGCGGCTTCAAAATGTCCGATAAACCTGTATCCGCAGGGGCTGTGCGGGACGATTAACCGGCAATGAGGTGAAATGTGTGAAAAGGGTATATGTCAACGAAAAATGGTGTCTCGGCTGTCATTTGTGCGAATATTACTGCGCCTTTGCGGGATCAAACGAGAAAGACATGGCAAGGGCATTAAAGGATATAAAAATTAACCCCAAGATAAAAATCGAAGAAAAGGACGGCGTCAGCTTCGCCGTTTCCTGCCGGCATTGCCGGGAGCCGCTGTGCGTCAAGTGCTGCATCACCGGTGCGTTGACAATATCGGACGGCGTCATCACAATCAACAAGGATAAATGCGTCAGCTGCTATACTTGTATTTTAAGCTGTCCATACGGAGCGGTTTCCCCTTCTAATGACGGAGCGGTTCAAAAATGCGAGCTGTGCGTCAGGACGGCGGAAGGCACGCCCGCGTGCGTCAGGGGCTGTCCGAACGGTGCGATTGTTTTCGAGGAAAGGGGATAAGCCTATGAGGTATGTCATAATCGGCAACTCCGCGGCGGGTATCGGAGCGGCGGAAGGCATTCGGCAGATCGACCGGCATGGAGAAATCACGATCATTACAAACGAGCCGCATCACACATACTCCCGACCGCTCATCTCCTATCTCCTGCTTGGGAAGGTCACAGAAGAAAAAATGAAATATCGAGGGGGCAGTTTTTACGCCGAAAACAACATCCGGCTGCTTCACTCGACCGCAACGGAGATTGACGCCGGGATCAAGCAAATCGTTTTATCGGATAGCGGCTTCATCTCTTATGACAAGCTGCTTGTCGCAGCCGGTTCCTCGGCATTTGTGCCGCCCGTCGAGGGGCTTGACACGGTAAAAGACAAGTTTACATTTATGAGCCTTGACGACGCTCGGAAATTAGATGAGGTGCTGGTGCAAAATAAGCGCGTTTTGATTATCGGCGCGGGACTGGTCGGGCTTAAATGCGCCGAGGGTATCTTGGCAAGAGTGTCGCAAATCACGGTGCTTGACCTTGCACCGAGGATTTTATCCAGTATTCTTGACGACGATGGCGCGAGATTGGTGCAAAACCATCTTGAAAGTAAAGGCATTGCGTTCAGACTTTCCGGTAGCGTAAAGCGCTTTGAGCAAAATACCGCCGTCTTGGATGGCGGCGATACGATAAGTTTTGATATTCTAGTTCTGGCTGTGGGTGTGCGCCCGAATACCGCGCTCCTCAATGGTATCGCCGAGATCGACCGCGGTATCATTATAAACGAAAAATCCGAAACCAGCGCATCCGATATTTACGCAGCCGGTGACTGCACACAGACGCTTGACGTGTCGAGCGGTCAAAATAAAACTATGGCGCTGCTGCCTAACGCATATATGCAGGGCGAGTGCGCGGGTATTAACATGGCAGGCGGCGAGAAGAGCTTCGACAAGGCAATTCCTATGAACGCCATTGGATTTTTCGGCCTGCATATCATCACGGCTGGTCATTACAACGGTGAGGTGTACGCCGAAAATGAGAACTATAAACGATTATTCTACAGCGATAATAAATTAAACGGATATATTCTCATTGGAAACGTGGAGAAAGCCGGGATTTATACAAGTCTGATCCGTGAGCGCACGCCGCTTGACACGATCGACTTCACGCTTGTTTGTAAAAGGCCGGGGCTTATGGCGTTTAAAAAGGAAGACAGAACAGTCAAGTTAGGAGGCGGAGCGGGATGAATATTTCAGCGCGAAATCTTGATTTCAAAGAACTAAATGAGCAGATAAAGGCTGTCGGCGAGGATGTCTGTATCAATAATTGCTATGGGCAAAGGTTTATCGGAACCGGGCTAAAAGGGAGAACACTCACAATAAACGGAACACCGGGCAACGCACTGGGCGCTTATCTGGACGGTGCGGTCATCGAAGTAAATGGTAGTGTGCAGGACGCAGTTGGTGATACGATGAACAACGGTAAGATCATCATTCACGGCAACGCGGGTGACGCACTGGGTTACGCTATGCGCGGCGGCGGTATCTTTATCCGCGGAGACGCCGGATACAGAACCGGTATCCACATGAAGGAATATAAGGACAAGAAACCGGCAATCATCATCGGCGGCAAGGTGGGCAGCTTTTTGGGCGAATATCTTGCCGGGGGCCTCATCGTGGTGCTCGGTATTGGCTCGGAAGATGTACCGGTGGGGAATTTCACGGGAACCGGGATGCACGGCGGCCGTATATTTATCAGGACAGATAAAGAGCCTACGGGATTGCCCTCGCAGGTCACCGCCGGGCTCGCCTCCGACGAGGATTTACGGGAGATAACGCCGTATATTCATGAGTTTGCCGACTATTTCAGCATGGATGCGGAGTTACTCACGAAAGATAGGTTTTATGTATTAAAGCCTAACGGAAAAAATCCGTACAAGCAGCTATATACCGCAAATTAGCGTGTTGGATAAGAAAATATTTGACAATTTTAATATAAAATGCTTTAAAAAGAGTGTGACATCCGAATGTGGCTCGGACATAACATTGGATTTGCGGCAGATCGTGATATGTTATGTTTGTTTGTGTCATCAAGTTAGCGTATAACATAGATAAACCGCGCGGTCCGGCAGAAAGTACAATTGCATATTAGGAGGCGTTTCATATGAATACGACCATAAGTGAAGTTTTAGATCTTGTAAAGGAAAACGATGTCAAGTTTATCCGGCTTGGTTTTTGTGACTTGCTTGGCTTTCAAAAAAATATTTCGCTCATGGCGGAGGAGTTGCCGTCCGCGTTTGAAAACGGCGTCTCCTTTGACGGCCATGCAATTAAAGGCTTTCGGGACGTCACACGGTCGGATTTGCTGCTGTTCCCGGACCCCGCCACGTTGACGGTGTTGCCATGGCGTCCGGGACCGGGCAGGGTCGCGCGCTTTTATTGCGACATCAAAAACCCGGACGGATCCGCGTTTTCACACGACGGCAGAGTAGTATTAAAAAGGGTTACCGAACGCGCCGAGCGGATGGGTTATGTCTGTAAAATCGGCGCGGAATGTGAGGTTTACCTTTTCAAGACCGGCGAGGACGGCGAACCGACGCCTGTAGCGTTTGACAAAGGCGGTTATCTGGATATTTCTCCGCTTGACAAGGGGGAGGATATCCGCCGCGAAATATGCCTGACGCTTGAGGAAATGGGCATAAAGCCGGAGACCTCGCACCATGAGCAGGGACCGGGGCAAAACGAGATAGACTTCAAGTTTGGAGACGCGCTGACCGCCGCCGATAATCTGCTGACCTTTAAGTCCGTAGTCAAATCGGTCGCGGCACGAAACGGGCTGTTCGCGTCCTTCATGCCAAAGCCGATACCGAATGCCGCCGGAAGCGGTATGCACGTCAATCTCTCACTCACGCAGAACGGGCTGAACATTTTCAAGAACGTAAACAAGGGGCATAAAAAGGCTTCGGAGAGCTTTATTGCGGGAGTTTTAGCCAAAACACCGGAGATAACCTTGTTTCTGAATCCTCTTGCCAATTCTTATGAGCGTTTCGGCGCGTTTGAGGCCCCGAAATACGTATCATGGTCGCACCAGAACCGTTCGCAGCTTGTCAGGATTCCAGCCGCACGCGGTGAAAAGATGAGAATGGAGTTGCGTTCGCCCGACCCGTCCATGAATCCATATCTCGCATTCGCACTGATTATCGCTGCGGGGCTTGACGGGATAGAAAACGATTTGGTTCTGCCGCCCGCCGTGGACGCAGATTTGTATACGGTGGATGAAAGCGTGACAAAAACGCTGACGCAGCTACCGGACAGTTTAGACAAGGCAATTGTTCTCGCGAAAAACAGCGATTTTGTCAAAAGAGTGGTGGGTGAGGAACTGCTCACAAAATATCTTGACATCAAACAAACCGAGGCCGACGATTTTGCCGCCGCCGAGAATAAAGAGGCGTTTTACACGGAGCGGTACTTCAGCTTGATATAATGCCCGAATTGCATTGGAAGGGGTGATTTGTACGGAAAGCGCATTGATCGTTTCAAGCACGGAAAAAAGCATTGCGTTTCTCACGGAGATGTTGAACGCAGCTTCTGTTAATCAAATCACCGCCCTACAGTCTGCCGGCGAGGCGCGAAGGCTTCTTTTAGAGAGGGATTTCGATTTGGTGATCATAAACGCGCCGCTTCGTGACGAGTCGGGCGAGAGCTTATCGCGGTATATCGCATCCAAAGGCATAGCTCAGGTTATTTTTATCGTAAAAAGCGAATATTTTGACGCGGTTTCCGCTGTTTGTGAAGGAGACGGCGTTTTGACGGTTTCAAAGCCGGTAAACAGGGCAGTTTTTTGGTCGGCGCTGAAGCTTGCGGGAGCGGCGCAAAACAGGCTTCAGCGAATGAAGGATGAAAACAACAGATTAAAACAGAAAATTGAGGATATACGTATTATCGACAGGGCGAAATGTATATTAATCTCTCACCTCAACATGAGCGAACAAGAAGCCCACAGATATATAGAAAAGCAGGCGATGGATATGCGTGCGGCGAAAAGGGTAATCGCTGAGGGGATATTAAAAACTTATGAGAATTAATGACAAAATGAACGAGAAGTGCGCGGTTTTTGGGGTCAGCCTGACAACCGACGAAGCGGTCGGCCTTACCTATAACGGCTTGCTGTCGCTCCAGCATCGCGGACAGGAAGGCGCGGGTATTGCCGTAGTGAAGGATAATAATATCCTGTGTCGCAAGGATGTCGGACTTGTCAGCGAAGTTTTCTCCGTAAAAGAGCTTAAAAGATTGCCCAAAGGGAAAATAGCCGTAGGGCATACCAGATATTCAACAACAGGCGGCAATAAAAAAGAAAATGTGGGGCCGTTCATCACGGAGTATTTGACAGGACGGATCGCAACCGCGCACAACGGCAATATAACCAATGCAAAAGAAATTCGGGAAAGATTAAAGGAAAACGGCCTTCAGTTCGGTTCGACAAGCGACAGCGAGGTTGCGTCGTCGCTAATCGCGTACGGCATAGTAAAAGAGCAAAACACTTTACTGGGCGTCACCAAAGCAGCAGATTTATTGCAGGGAGCGTTTTCGCTTGTCATCATGAGTGGTGAGGAGAAGATGATTGCCGTCCGGGACCCAAACGGTTTCCGGCCGCTTTGTATCGGGCAAAGCGGGATCGGTTATGCTATTGCGTCGGAGAGTTGTGCGCTGGAAGCGTGTGGGTTTGAGTTTATGAGGGATGTGTTGCCCGGTGAGATTATTGTGGTGGAAAATGGCAAACTAACATATCAAGGTGTAAGGCTGGGTAAAAAAGATGCAAACTGCGGGCTTTGTATTTTTGAGTATGTGTACTTTGCCAGGCCCGATTCGGTAATTGACATGCTGAGTATATATGAAGCACGCCACAATATGGGGACTGTTTTAGCGGAAGAATATCCCGTGAATGCCGATGTTGTCTGCGGTGTGCCGGACAGTGGGCTGGAAGCCGCGAGCGGCTACAGTGCGAAAAGCGGCATACCGCTTGTGTCAGGTTTTGTTAAGAACCGCTATATAGGTCGGAGTTTTATCTATCCGACGCAAACTCAGCGGGACAGCGCTGTCCGGTTGAAGTTCAACCCGCTCTCGGCAAATATCCGAGGGAAGAGAATTGTTCTTGTGGACGATTCCATTGTGCGCGGCACGACATGCGAAAAGATTGTCAGAAGCTTAAAGAACGCAGGTGCGAAAGAGGTGCATATGAGGATTTCCTCGCCGCCGTTTCGCCATACATGCCATTACGGAAGCGATATAGACAGTAAGGAAAATCTGATTGCGAATCGAATGAATAATGATGAAATCTGCCGAAAAATCGGTGCCGATAGTTTGGGATATATCAGCATAGAGGGGTTAAAAAGAGCGTGCGCGAAGTGTGTGCTGCCGTTTTGTACGGCCTGCTTCACAGGGAACAGCGGGGTTGAACGTGCGGAGAAGAATATCTTTGAGTGAAGAAAAAAATGCGGCGTCATCGTGGCTTGTGGCGGGGTTCGGCGATAAAACCGTCAAAAACCTCATGGGCGCGGCAGCGGCGAAACATAAGCCTAACGCACGGGGGCCTGTGCATCGGCGGTTGCAGACGTTTAAAACGGATACTGTGACAAGGTGCGGACATTAAGGCGCGGCGTCTCGGCGGCGAGTTGGTCATTCAATAAACCGGGAGGGCCGTTTATATGACGGGCGATTGCATAAAAGTGTTTGACGGGACGGTGAAAATATGAGTGAGCTTGTATTGGTGCTTGATTTTGGCGGTCAGTATAAGGAGCTTATCGCACGAACGGTCAGGGGGGTATCCGTTTACTCAGAAATAAGGCCGGGGCATCTGAGCGCTGACGAGATCAAGCGGCTCAATCCCATCGGCATTATCCTGACAGGAGGACCAAACAGCGTATATCTGCCCGACTCACCCGGGTGCGATCACGAGATATTTTCTTTGGGAATACCCATCCTCGGCATTTGCTACGGTATGCAGCTGATGTGCCATATGCTTGGCGGTGAGGTTTCGCCCGGTGGTATGGGCGAATACGGGCGTGTCGTGGTAACGCCTGCTGCGCCGTCGGAGCTGCTTTCCGGTGTTGACGCACCGTTTTCGGCGCTGATGAGCCACAGGGATCTGGTCACGCGTCTGCCGGAAGGTTTTTCAGCGACGGCATCATCGGCGGCGTGTCCTGTCGCCGCTTGTGAAAACACCGCAAAAAAGCTCTACGGCGTGCAGTTTCACCCGGAGGTGGTGCATACTAAGGGCGGTCGCGAAATCTTAAAATTCTTTTTATATAATATCTGCGGCGCGGCGGGTGATTATGAGCTGGACGATTATATTGACACGCAAATAAAGCGGATACGCCAGAAGGTCGGCGGTGAGAAAGTGCTGCTTGCCTTGTCGGGCGGGGTTGATTCTTCGGTATGTGCAAGCCTGCTCAGTAAGGCCATACGAAGACAGCTTATTTGCATCTTTGTTGATCATGGCTTCATGCGGCTTAATGAGGGCGACGAAATAGAGCGAGTGTTTTCCAAACGCAAGCTCCGTTTTATCCGCGTTAACGCACAGGAACGATTTCTTGCTAGGCTCTCCGGCGTGACTGACCCCGAGACAAAACGTAAGCGCATCGGCGATGAGTTTATCCGCGTGTTTGAAGAGGAAGCAACAAAGCTCGGTGATATCCCGTTCCTGGCTCAGGGAACGATCTACCCGGACATAGTCGAGTCAGGCGGCAAGTACGGCACGACCATCAAGAGCCATCACAACGTGGGAGGGCTTCCCGAAAATCTCGCCTTTAACGAAGTCATAGAGCCGCTGTCTGGGCTTTTTAAGGACGAGGTTCGTATTCTCGGCAGAAAGCTGGGATTACCGGCGTTTCTTGTAAATCGGCAGCCGTTTCCGGGGCCGGGGCTTGCCATCCGCGTCATCGGCGAGGTTACGAAGGAAAAACTGGCGGTTTTACGCGGTGCCGACGCCATCTTACGCGAAGAACTTGACGGCGGAAAACGCAGGCCGGATCAATATTTCGCTGTGTTAACCGATACCTGTTCCGTAGGCGTCAAAGGCGACGACCGGACGTATGACCCCGTGATTGCGATCAGAGCCGTAACGACGAGTGATTTTATGACCTGCGAGTACGCTGAAATCCCGCACAGAGTCTTGCGGCGCATATCTTCACAAATAATAAGTGAGATACCCTCCGCCAGCCGCGTGGTGTATGACATTACTTCAAAACCCCCGGCTACGGTGGAGTGGGAAT
>JAAYJC010000157.1 GCA_012523085.1 Clostridiales bacterium | reverse complement strand
CGCCGTCATACTCAATGACAACTAATTCATTGTAGGTGCCTGAAATCGTCAGCGTTGTCAATACGGTATCTTCCATATAGACATATTGTTCGTCCTCGTCAGTGGGTAAAGCGCCTGCGACGCAAACTAATGTCAATTGGTATGTTGTCGGAGCGGTTTCCGTAAAGGTATATTCTTTCAAACTTTCCGCATCGCCGGTAAACCGCAAATTGCCGTCGGCGGGAACAGTGAAATCCGAAGCCGTGATTGCGTCCAAGTCGTCAAAATAGTCGAGTTCCAAGCTCTTATCCATAACACATGGGGAACCGCTGACGTTCCTGATTTCGCATAAAACCTTTTTGCCCGTAATTGGTTCTACGGTGGTTTCGTCCGGTTTCTGGGATATAACTGCTTGCATAATGACCTCGCCCTCAGTCGTACTCGGTAATTCAGTGATTGACACTTCCTGTTTTCTAAACACCGCATCAAAACACCCGCTCAGAAAGACGGCAAGGAGAAGAGTGAAAACCGGCAGAGTGAATCGTTTCATTCTAAAATTCCTTTCTCTATTTTTATATCCTCACGGATAAATCCAAGGGGTTCGTTCGCTGACCACAGCTTGAAATATGCGAGGGCTCCTTAAACAAGTCAAGATCGGAATCTCGGTTCCGCAATTTGCGCAATACATATCCCGTTTCCCCTTCCGTGTTTCTTCTATCAGGGCAGCAATGTCGGCGTGATTCCTGTTTCATAGCGGAATTTTTCGGAGATTTCCGCTATCGTCTGCGGATCGATTGCCGGGCGCAAAAGCCGAATGCTCTGTGCCCGCTTTTCCATACCGTAGGTGAAGGAAATGAAATCCGTACCGACTCCATGGCCCTGAGCCGGATGCCGTCTTGATTAAACTTGATGATTTTCCCGTCCAGCAAAATACCGAAGTATGAGACGACCACCTCGATATTCTCAGTGCTTTCCGGTTGCACCGCTTCAGTAGATATGTCGCTGATTACGGCGGTGCTGATATGGAGGATCGGATTTTCCGCAATGAGCCGTGCGATCTTTAGCTTGCTTAGCCCCCGCAGCCAGACCCCTGACGAAACTGCGCCGGCAATCACTACGCCTGCCAGAAGTAACTGCGCCCGGATTTCAGACATTGCTTCCCCGAAAACAAGAAGCGCACTACCCGTCAGTATGCCAAAGGCGGCTAGAGCTGAAAAAAACAAAATTATTTCTTTTGAACGCTTTCAAACGTACGCCCCCTTATCCGGCAGGATGCTATTCATCAGGAACAGCATAGCAAAAACGCAAGCAAAAAGGATCTCCCGAAGCGATTGATTTACACCAGAGCCCCTGCCCTTTTCGGGTAGGAACTTTGGCGCAACACTCCTGCATGAAACGCGCAGTGTTTATGCACTTTTTGCCTTTTACTCCCGCCACTCGTAGTAATATTTAAAGCCGTGGCCGTTCAGATAAAGAATGATTGCCTTCTTCGCACCGACCCAGCCTTTCAGCGCCTTTTCCATCTGGAGGGTTCCCTGATACGTCTGTACATACCTCTGTCCGTCGGGCGTGGCAAATCCGATATTGCCCTGTGATGCGCCGCCGGGATTGATGGTGGCTTCATCAAGATAGATGTGAAAGCTGCTGATGCCCCAATCAGACTCTACCGTCCGGTTGACGGTGATGGATGGCCGGTCCGTCGCGCTGAAATATGCCGGCGGGTCGTTCCAAAGGGTCACCGCATAACCGGAATAGGCGATTTTGCCGTTTGAAAGTTGACGTGCGGTAGTATTGATAAAATTATTTATCTCTCCTTTGCCCTCTTTGTAGTCAGTGTAGGTGTCGCCATTAGCGAATCTGCCGACTATTCCCCCTGTATCCGCAGTGTCGTAGGGGTGTTTGTAATACTCCCAATGGGTAAAATACCAGCCCGGCGCGCTTGTGGTACTGGAAATCAGCACCGTTTTGGTGGTGCCGTCCCAGTCGATGCCCAAGCCCAGCAAATAGCCCATGGCCCGCACCGGCAGATACGTCGTGCCGTTATAGCTTATGGGCAGTACGGGCGTGCCGTCGTCCCCCACCGGCACCACTGTTTCTCCGTTCAACTTAAAGCTGAGCTGGTCATTGAGCACCGCGCCCGATATGGGGGTCAGGCCGCCGGAGCTCACGCTCGGGGTTAATGCAGGTGTGGACGGCAATGACATTGGCGTCGTTTTGGTTGCGCTCCACTTATAGGAGCCTGAACCATTTTGCGAAAAGGTGCCGCTCATACTGGCGCTGCCGTCGCTGTTTACCGTTAAAGTACCGGTAAAGTCCTGACGCAGGGTACCTGAAGGCCATGTGCGCGTGAAGGTAACGGTATCTCCGCTGATGTAGCCATTGGAAAGCGCTTCGGTTTTTCCGGCGTCGATGCTGACAGTCCCGCTAAATTCACTTCCCGATTGACTTGCGATATTGATGCTCCCGCGGGAAGTGTTTGCTGTTATACTCCATTCCCCCGTCACATCAGGTGCAGCTACAGACGCCGCAACCCCTAATAGTCCCGTCGACAAAAGAATAGCCAGTATAATCACCATGCTAAATACTCTGATACCTCTGTTTCTTACCATGATAGCAACCTCTATTTCCTTTTGTTTCCACCATTGCGCACCAACAAACCGGCGCCAAATACAGTCAGCGGATTTATTGGCGCATTTCCCAATT
>JAAYJC010000156.1 GCA_012523085.1 Clostridiales bacterium | reverse complement strand
CAGGCAAGGCTCAGGCTCGTCAGCGAATTTGATCTCGGTGGAGTTAGCTATTGGACGATTAACAGCTTCACTGCGCAAAACTGGCTGGTCCTCGATTCCATGTACAATGTCAGAAAGGTGATCTAATACTATTCTCCAATAAAAATGGAGAATAGTATTAAATATGGTTTAAAAGCGTAAACCGAACGGTAGAATATAAACCAAAAACCCATCGATCAGAGCAAAGCCCGGCTCATGGGTTTTTGTTATAAAGCAATAAGGGAGCTGTGCGATATGCGTTTCGCCCGGCTCCCTTATTCGGAATAATGATCTGGGATACGGTTTTCGCAGTCAGTCCGCTTTACCGGACAATGATTGCTTTTCTCTTTTTCCAGATGCCGCTGTAATAATAGATTACGCAAATGACCGTATTGACGTAGGCTGCCAGGCCATATCCCAAAAACCAACCCATAAGGCCCATGTGAAATACATTGGCAAGAATAAGGCAGATGACAATCCTGCTGACAAATCCGTCCAGCAAGGCCACAATCATAACAAGTGTGGCATTCCCGATTCCTTCGATGAAGGCCTGATAGGGGCACATCATTGTCGTGGCCGGCAATGCGATGACCAGCGCGAGCATGAACATTGGCGCCATATCCAACACTTCAGGATCTGTGGTGAACAGCGAGTATATTTCACGGGGAAAAAGGTAATAAATCGCCATGAATATCACAGCCGCCACCGCACTGATGACGGCTGTAATATTGACTGTCTTTTTTATTCTGTCAATCTTTCCGGCGCCCATATTCTGTGCCACCATCGTTGCGCAGGCCATCATGAAGCCGGCAACCGCGATCCAGGGAAGCTGTTCTATTCGCGTTCCCGTACCAAAGGTTGCCGAAGCGGTCACACCATATTTATTGACGTATTTGTTGACAAACAGCATGGAAATGCTGATTGCGCTGTTTTGCAGTGAAAAAGGTATACCAAGCTTCATCAGCTTCTTAAGATAAGCCCTGTCAATCCTAAAGCTGCTGAGTTTGAAATCAAACCCGAAAGCGTCCCGTTTTTTATACAGATAGCAGACCGATATAATCAATGATACCGCTTGTCCCATAACGGTGGCCACAGCCGCTCCGGCTGCTCCCCAGTGAAAGACCGCGACAAAAAGGAGGTCAAGAACAAGGTTCAACACGGCAGCAATCGTAACGAAAATAAGCGGATGTTTTGAGTCGCCCATGCCGCGCAGCACAGAGGAGACCAGGTTGTAGCCGAAGGTAAACAGCGTGCCGATAAACACAATGGTAAGGTAGGCCGTCGCGCTGTCGAATGCCTCGGCAGGTGTACTGAGAACCCTGAGGATTGTTTTGGAAAAGATAAGCCCAAAAACAGTCACAAACACTGCGACGATGAAAACGACAACGGTAATGGTGCCGATCGCTTTTTTTAAATCATTGCGCCGGCCTGCGCCCACCAGCTGAGAAATGATGATTTGTCCGCCGTTTGTAAATCCCATGCACAGCGCCGTCGTCAGCCAAATGAACTGGGCGGATATGCTTACGGCGCTTAGCCCCGAACTGCCCACATACCTGCCGACGATGATCATATCAACCATGCTGTAAAGTGTCTGCAGGAGTACGGAAAGCATAAAAGGAAGGGCAAAGGAAACCAGCTTCTTGAAAACGCTGCCTGTTGTGAGGTCATTGATGATTTGCTTTTGCATGGGATCCTCCGGCTATATTTGTACAGATTGCACTTTGAAAAAAACAATTAAGCGCTTGGCATAGCTTTTTAGATATTACTATCACTCGGTGGATCGTGTCAAGCTTTTCTTAGGGCAACACCGCACAGAAAAAGGATGCGGTAAACTCTACGATATGGAAAAATAGGAGCATGAATAAACAGCTAAGCCTGTCGGGGCTAACCGACGAATTGGCTCAGGCCAAGACGCGCAAAAAAGAGT
>JAAYJC010000155.1 GCA_012523085.1 Clostridiales bacterium | reverse complement strand
TGACCTTCTCTGACCAATGTTCTCTTTTAACTTCGATTATATCAGGATAGCTTCTGTTTTCTTTAATTTTCAGCTTTTTTTAAAGCTTCAGCCTGTTCCTCAATATTGAAGAAAAGTATTAAGGCCATATAGGCGATTTTACACCCACATGGCCTCAATTTCAATAATCGTAATTGAATACTAGCTAAGCCTTGAGCTTCTTGATCTCTGCTATCAGTGCGGGAACAACTTCCTTTATGCTGCCGACAATTCCGTAGTCTGCCACTTCAAATATAGGCGCGTCAGGATCGCGGTTTATTGCTACAACCCTGTCAGAGCCGGACATACCTGCAAGGTGTTGAATTGCACCGGACATTCCACAAGCAATATACAACTTCGGGCTGACCGTTTTTCCGGTCTGGCCGACCTGATAAAGATGCGAAATCCAGCCTGCATCCACTGCCGCGCGGGATGCTCCGACAGCGCCGTTTAGGATTGACGCAAGCTCCTTGAGCATTTCAAAATTCTCTACATTACCGACACCCCGGCCGCCGGATATGACTACCTCGGCATCTTCCAGCTTAATGCCTTCAGCCACCTCGGCGATTTTCTCAATAATAGAGGTGCGGACAATACCCGCAGGCAGCTCAATGCTTTCCTCGATTATTTCAGCAGAACGCTGAGTATCGGGTTCGCCGCGTTTGTATACGCTTGCCCGAACCGTTGCTAGTTGCGGCCTTGCTTCCGGGGTTTCCACAATTGCCATTGTGTTGCCGCCGTATGCAGGCCGAGTCCAGCTGATAGTCCCCGTTGCCGCATCAATCTCTGCTCCCGTGCAATCTGCTGCCAGACCGGTTTTCAAACGCGCAGCCAAACGGGGAGCTAAATCCCTTCCGTTTATAGAGGCCCCGATAAGCATAGCAGAGGGCTTATACTTATTAATCAGCTGCTCTAAGGCATATGTGTACCCTTCCGTGTTGTATTCGCCATAATCATTACCATCGAGCACGATGACCTGATCGGCCCCGTATGATACTGCGGCCTTTACAGCTTCTTTAGTATCTAAACCCATTACTATGGCAACGAGCTTTTCACTCACGGCATCAGCCAGCCTTCGGCCGCCAACGAGCATCTCCAGGCCGATACTCTTGACCTGTCCGCCCTGAACTTCAACCAATGCCCATATATTCTTATATCCGCTCATATTCCGCTCCCCCCTTATATTGCGCCGGCGTCGCTAAGGAGCGCCACCAATTTTTGCGCGGACAGTTCGCCGGTTTCTTCCTCAATTTTTAAGCCGCCCTTTTTCCGCTCTGGTACAAATGTTTTTATCAGCTTCGAAGGAGAACCTCCGAGACCGACACATGCCGCATCAAGACCAAGGTCAGAGGCTGTCAAAACAGGTATCTCCGCTCGGTTTGCAGCCATTTTTGTCTTAACGGACGCATAACGCGGCTCATATTCCGTCTGCGACATCGTTACCAAAGCCGGCATCTCTGCTGCTTTTATCTCAGCGCCTTCTTCTGTCAGGCGCCGGACCAAAACCTTGTTACCGTCTATGCTTATCTCCATTGCAGAGGTAATCTGAGGCAAGCCAAGATATTCGGCCAATTGCGGGCCTACATGGCCGGTATCGCCGTCAGCGGCCTGCTTGCCGCAAAGGAACAAAGAGAAGGGCTGCCCCTCTCGTTCTTCAATCACCTTGGCGGCTTGTGAGAGCACATAGCTTGTAACCAGTGTATCCGAATCAGAAAGTATATCGTCGCAGATCATATAGGCCTTATCCGCGCCGACGGAAAGGCAGTTTTTCAGTGCGTCCTTCGTCTGCGCAGGACCCATAGTTACCACTATAACCCTGGTTTCCGGGTTTGCATCCTTTATGCGGACGGCGGTTTCCAGGGCATAGGTGTCAAACTGGTTTACTATGTTGGGCACGCCGGTCATAATCATTTCATTTTTTGCGGAATCGATTTTTATCTTCTCGATGTCCGGCACCTGCTTAATGCATACGAGTATGTTCATCGAAAACTCTTCTCCTTTATTATTTACCGAAGATCGCTCCGGCAATTACCATCTGCTGAACCTGAGATGTGCCTTCAAATATCGTCAGCACGCGTGCATCACGGTACATACGCTCTATGGGGTATTCCTTGACATATCCATAACCGCCGTGCATCTGCAGGGCTGCACTGACTATTTCCAGTGAAGACTCTGTTGCAAACAGTTTTGCCATGGCAGCGGATTTTGTGACATCCATGCCCATATCCATTTCATATGCCGTGTTGTAGACAAGCATGCGTGCGGCATTGAGCTTTGTTTCCATGTCGGCAATAATAAAGCGGAGACTCTGGAAGTCGGCAAGACGCTGCCCGAACTGCTTGCGCTCAAGCATGTACTTAACCGCTTCATCAAGAGCGCCCTGGGATACGCCGATACCCTGCGTCGCAACGCCGATACGACCTACGGAAAGCGTCTTCATAGCCGTGATGAAGCCCCTGTCTACCTCACCCAGAATTTCGCTTTTCGGAACACGAACATCCTCAAGCACCACATCGCTGGTGGCAACTCCGCGAAGACCCATCTTGTCCTCATGCTTGCCGACGGATACTCCGGGCAGACTCATGTCCACTATAAAGCTTGTTATACCCTTTGCGCCCTTTTCAGGGTTGGTTTTTGCAAAAACAATCGTGTTCTTTGCAAACGGGGCACCGGTTATAAATGTTTTTCTTCCGTTTAATATATAGCTGTCCCCGTCTTCTACCGCACGGGTTGACATGGAGCCCGCATCGCTGCCCGCTCCCGGCTCAGTAAGCCCGAAAGCCATAAATTCCTCGCCGCTTGCAATTTTCGGGATATATTTCTGCTTCTGCTCCTCAGATCCGGCCAACAGCATAGGAGCGGTAGACAGAGAATTGCACGAAGACATTATAAGGCTCGATGCTATACTCTTCTTGCAGATTTCTTCCATAACGCATACATAAGAGCGCGTATCAAGACCTAATCCGCCGTATTCTTCGGGGATTTTCAGACCGAATAAGCCCATTTCCGCCATAAGATCGTATATCCGCTGGGGAACCTCGTCTGTCTGATCTATTTCATTGGCTATGGGCGCTAATTCTTTCTCGGCAAATTCTCTTGCCAAATCACGGATATCATTGTGATCTTCGTTGAAAAACATATAATAACCTCCAAATATTTATGATTCCATCACAGCAAGGTTGTCCGCTATTATGAGCTTAGCTCCCGTTGCGGATTGTACATCCTCCACTGTCAGACCCTGAGCAATCTCGGTCAATTTAATACCATCTTCCGTGATCTCCATTACGCCCATTTCGGTAATAATCTGATTGACAACGCCCACTGCTGTAAGCGGGAATGTGCATGTATCCAATATTTTGTGTGAGCCCTTAGCTGTGTGCTCCATAGCCACAATCACCTTGCGTGCGCCCACAACAAGGTCCATAGCTCCGCCCATTCCCGGGACACGCTTGCCTGGTACCATCCAGTTGGCAAGATTTCCTTTTTCGTCCACCTGAAGTGCTCCGAGAACAGTTACGTCCACATGACCGCCGCGTATAATGCCAAAGGATGTGGCGCTGTCAAAGAATGATGCTCCGGGCAGTACAGTGATGGGGAAGCCTCCGGCATTGATAATTTCGGGGTCTTCCTCTCCTTCTTTTGCCGCGGGACCGGCGCCGAGTATTCCATGCTCAGCCTGAAGCGTGATGCTCACACCCTCCGGGACATAGTTGGCAATCAGAGTAGGCAAGCCTATCCCCAGATTGACCACATCACCGTCTTTTAGCTCTCTGGCTACGCGCTTCGCTATAAAATTTTTCGCATCCATTTATACATCCTCCGATTGCACAAGTGCGTCGATAAAGATTCCGGGGATTGTTACAAGCTCCGCATCGAGCTCACCGACCTCAACAATTTTTTTCGCTTCAGCAATGACATAATCCGCAGCGCGAGCCATTAATGCGCCGAAATTTTTCGTTGAGCCCCTCATGAAGCAGTTGCCGAACTTGTCCGCAACCGTCGCTTTAACAAATGCGACATTTCCGCGCAAGGCTTTTTCAAGAAGGTAGTCCTTACCGTCAAATGTGCGCTTTTCTTTACCATTTTCTATAACAGTCCCGACGCCCACCGGTGTATAAAACCCAGCAATGCCAGCACCGCCGCAGCGAATCTTTTCTGCCAGCGTCCCTTGGGGATACAGCGTCACGCTGTCGGCGTCATCTATCAGCATTTGACCTGTCATAGGATTTGAGCCTATATAGGATCCGTGCACCTTTTTGACTCTTCCTTGTTTCATAACCTTAATCATATTAGAATCAACTGTACCAGTATCGTTTGATACAACAGTTAGATTTTTTGCTGAGCTTGTCTCGAGAAGGGCTTTTATCAAAGTCTCAGGGCTGCCCGCCATTAAAAAGCCGCCTACGAGAAGAGTGTCGCCGTCCTTTACTGCTTTGACTGCTTCCGCTGCTGTTGTGATTTTGTCCACAGTAATTTCTCCTTGATAATTCATATTAAATGACAAAATAAGGTAGTCCGACTTATAGAACGTCCTTCTAACTGCTCTGTGCTCACCTCTTTCTTATGTACTGATTTATATAAAAACGATTAGTTAATTGTAATCGTAAAAGCCTTTACCGGTTTTCTTGCCCAGTAGTCCGCCTCTGACCATTTTTTTCAAAAGCATGCAGGGCCTATATTTGGGATCTCCCGTTTCTTCATACAAGATATTCATTATATGTAGTACAACATCGTTCCCTATCAGATCCGAAAGAGCAAGCGGTCCCATGGGATGGTTTGCGCCGAGCTTCATCGCCTTGTCAATGTCCTCGGCACTGGCAATATTGTCTTGCAATACGCATACTGCTTCATTGATCATCGGAACGAGAATCTTGTTGACGATAAAGCCCGGGCCGTCGTTTACCTCAACGGGTTCCTTGCCAATAATGACGGAGAGCTCCATAATTGCTTTAAATGTTTCTTCGGACGTTGACATCCCTCTGATGATCTCTATCAGCTTCATCACCGGTACGGGATTGAAAAAGTGCATTCCAATAAACTTATCCTTACGGCTCACTGATGAGGACAGCTCTGTAATAGATAGGGAAGAGGTGTTTGTTGCAAATATTGTCTCCGGCTTGCACAGTCCGTCCAGAGTCTTGAACAAATCTCTTTTTATTCCCGCATCTTCAATGATTGCTTCAATAATCAAGTCCGAATCGGCCGATTTTGAAAGCTCTGTGGTAAATGTGATATTCCCTAATGTGTTTTGTTTTTCATCCGCGGTAATTTTGCCTTTATCCACAAGACGGGAAAGTGACTTTTCAAGCCTCAGGGCAGAGTCCTTGATGATTTCATCGGTTATATCCCGGACGATAACGGAAAAACCCTTCTGCGCAAAAACCTGGGCAATATCTCTTCCCATTGTTCCGGCTCCGATAACGCTTATTTGCTTCATAGCGATGCTCCTTACGTTTATTTTGCGAAGACTATTTGTTTTTAAACGCGGATACCTTGCTTTTGTTTACAAAAGCTGTCATAGCGTCCTTTTGATCCTCAGTGGAAAAACATGCGGCAAATGCCTGAGCTTCAAATGCAAGCCCCGTCACGATGTCGCTTTGCATACCCGCATTAATCGCAGCCTTACTCTGCCTAACGGCTATCTGGGCATTCTTTGCGATTTTATTGGCAAGCTCAAAAGCCGCATTCATCAGCTCATCATCCGCTGTGACCTTACTCACCAGCCCTATACGCAGAGCCTCTTCCGCTCCTATAGTCTCTGCGGTGAATATCAGTTCTTTTGCTTTTGAAAGGCCGACTATTCTGGGCATCCGCTGCGTTCCGCCAAAGCCCGGTGTTATCCCGAGTCCCACCTCAGGCTGTCCGAATTTTGCCTTTGTACCGGCAAGCCTGATATCGCAGGCCATGGCAAGCTCACAGCCGCCACCCAGAGCATAGCCGTTTACAGCGGCTATGCTCGGTTTGGCGGATGTTTCGATTTTCCTGAAGACAAGGTTTCCGAATTCTCCGAATGCTTTTGCTTCGACGGGACTCAGATTTTGCATTTGCTGGATGTCCGCTCCTGCGACAAATGCCTTTCCGATGCCGGTTATTATCAAAACATATACGTCATTGTCATTATCCGCTTTGCTCAGCAGCTGTTCCAGCTCTGTCAAAACATCAATGTTCAGCGCGTTTAATGCTTCGGGTCTGTTGATGGATATGACCGCTATATGGTCGGTAACTTCATAGGATACGTTCATAAGCCTCATTACCTCCGTTTAGTCGATTATGAAAAGTTAACCTATCTGTTGGGCTGATAACCCAGCTCAATACCGGCAACGATGGTCATATGAATATTAGATGTGCCTTCCAGAGTCTCAAACTGTTTTGCGTCTCTGAGCCACCTGCCGCAGGGATACTCGTCTGAATAGCCGTATGAGCCGTAGATTTTCATTGCCATGTTTGCTGCGTGAACAGCCGCATTACAACTGAACAGCTTTGCCATGGACGTTTCCTGCTGACTTGGCAGCTTGTTTTCCTTTAGCCATGCAGCTTTATACACGAGATATTTTGCAGCCTCATCTTCAAGCTTCATTTCGGCGATCTGCTGCTGTATCATCTGGAACTTTCCTATCGGCTGCCCGAACTGTGTGCGTTCATTTGCATATTGAACGGCGCCCTCAAGACATGCGGCCGACAGCGCAGCTGCGCCAGTGGCACATCCCATACGGGTGTTGTTAAGCATCCACATGCAAAGCTGGAAGCCTTTGTTTTCTTTTCCAAGGAGATTTTCCTTCGGAATTTTAGCATCTTCATATACCAGCTCGGTGGTGGGAGCAGGCCACATTCCGACTTTCTTGTTTATCGGAATCCTTGTAATGCCCTCTGTATTGTTATAGTCAATGATAAAGCAGGAAATTCCCCTTGCGCCCGCGCTGGGATCGGTCTTGGCAAACACAAGCCCCACATCACTGGTGTGACCGCCGGAAATCCACATTTTGCTGCCGTTGAGGAGCCAGTGATCTCCCATATCCTTTGCGGTCATTTTCATGCTCGCCACATCAGAGCCTGAGTTTGCTTCCGTTATCGCGAAAGAGCCTACAAGGTCGCCGGAACACAGACCGGGAATATACTTCTCCTTCTGCTCCTCGGTACCGTGCTCCAATATTGTCATAGCAGGGCCCCAGGTATTACCGCTGATACTCAGTCTCCATGATGTATGAACCTTGGCAATTTCATAGAGTGCGGTTACGCCCTCCATCCATCCCAGGCCGTTTCCGCCGTACTCTTCGGGAATGCTGAAGCCCAGTAAACCCATATCGCCCAAACCTTTGAGTATCTCTCTCCGGTAGTAGTGGTTTTCTT
>JAAYJC010000154.1 GCA_012523085.1 Clostridiales bacterium | reverse complement strand
CAGGAAAAGGAAATAAACGAAATCTGAAATAATATAAAAACATGCCCGGCTGCGATCCTCGCAGCCGGGCATGTTTTTAAAAGGAGAGTATTATTCTTATGGCCTGCAAATGATTCCGCCGGCCTAAGCGGAAAAAATGTAAGCTTCAAATCCGCTGGTGTATTGGATGGTCCCATCGGTCAGGACCCATAAAACCTCGGTGTTGTCAAGACTTTCAATGAAGGCGCGCCCTTCCGGCAGCGGCATATTAAAGACGGCCGTAGATAAGGCGTCCGCAACGCCGGAATCCGGGCAGATCACCGTTACCGCAGAATAAAACCGGGAGGGCATCAGCGTATTGTGGTCAATGATATGGTGATAACGGGTGTTATCAACCGTATAGTACCGTTCATATGCTCCGCTGGACACGACGGAAAGGCCGTTTACCGCGACCTGCAGAAGCTCGGCTTCCGCGCTGCTCTTATCCGGGTTTTGTATGCCGATGATCCAAAGCGGCTCAGGGCCGTCCTTATCCGCCGGTTTGCCGCCGATGGCGCGCACATTGCCTCCGACGCTCAACAAAAGATTTCGGACGCCAAGGCTTTCAAAATGCCGCGCAGTCATTTCGACGGCATACCCTTTGGCGACGGCGCCGACATCCAGCCGCATCAGCGGATCTGAAAGATAGACGGTTAAGGCTTCTTCATCGATTATCAGCTTATCAATATCGGTATGTCCGGATGCCGAACGGAGCTGCTCCATCGGGGGCAGTTCCGCGTGCTCGGGATCGCTGACGCCCGCTTCCCGGTAGTCGTGCCAGATGCCGAGGACCGCCCCGAACGCGACATTTACCGCGCCGCCGGTTTTAGCATACTGTTCTTTTGCCATCTTAAGCAAGGAAATGATGCGGCCGTCGACCTTTACCGGCGCTGTTCCGGCATTGTCGTTAATGGTTTTTATGTTGCTGAGGCCTTCGTAATCGTTGTATATGTCAAACAGCCGGTGATATGTTTCAAATTCGTCGTAGATCTGCTCTGCAAGGGCTGTGAATTCCTCCTTGTTTTCCGCGTAACCCACGATAATCGTAACGGTGTCAAATAAAGTCAGGAATTCGGCCTGAAACCGTTTCAGACCCTTTTTCGCACAGCCGGAGGGCAGCAAAAACAGGATGCACAGCAATGTAATAAAAAGCCGCTTCATATATCAGTACCCAAACATCCGGGGCTGCCCTGTAATCATCCGGCGCAGCCCCGTTATTTCACTTTAAATAGAGAGTGTCAGCCGGTACCGGCCTCGACATCAGACTGTATCAAAGCCGGATGTTAAAAGCGTGCAAAGCATGCAAGGCCTGCAAGCATGCTTTGCATGCTTGCGTTAAGCTCCGGCCGCCTTGGCAAGCGCGGCCTTAAAATCTCCGATGCCGATTGTGACGGACGCACGAAGGTCGGAATCAGTCGGCACTTCCTTTTCGTCGACCGTAATCGAGGCTGCCTCGCCGAAGGTTTTTCCGCTCACATATTCGGCGAAGGCGGCGGCCTGTTCATACCACTCTTTGCCTATACCGGATGCGATCTTCATGCCGTACGCGTCGCCCTTTTCGTTTTTCGTCTGGATTGGTGCTGCCGTATCGGACGTAATATTTCCGCTGCTGTCGAATCGCACATTACCTTGGGTTGCGTCGATAATGCAGCTTGTGATTTTACCGGCTGTATCCGTTGTGACCGCGACATAGGTTGAATAAGCCTCGGCAAGTCCGTCCTCATCGCCCGCGCCTTTAGAGTGCCCCATCGTTGTATAAACGCCGAGACTGAGCTTATCCGATGACGACGCGCCGTAGTCCTTCGCATTTGACGCCGCTTTTTCTATGGCAGCGACATAATCACCCACCGACATGGTTACAGATGAAACAAGGTCCGAACCTGTCGGATGGTTTTCCGCGTCTACCGCTATGCCCTTGACCTCTGAGACAGTTTTCCCTTCGACATAAGAGGCGAAAGCCGCAGCCTGTTCGTACCATTCCTTACCGATGCCCGACGCTCTTTTCATGTTATACGTATCGCCGAGCTCGTTTTTGGTCTCAAACAGGGTATCCATCGGTGTAACCAACTGACCTTGGGTATTGAACAGTATTTTGCTCTGCGCCGAGTCGATGACACACTTGATGATTTTTCCGCTGCTGTCCAGCGTAAGAGCGACAACGGCGGAATCGACCTGAGCGAAACCATCAGCTTCGCCCGCATCTGCGGATTTCGCCTGAGAGGTAATCACGGCAAGGCCGGTTTTTACGGTTTTTGCTTCTGTTTCTTTATCGGTTTCGGCTTTATTCTTACAGCCTGCAAACATCGTGACGGCAAGTAAAGAAACCAATAAAATTGCCAGGTATTTTTTCATAGATTCTCCTCCAATTCTTTATCAAATCGTTAATTGCAATTTCTTCAGTGCCGGGATCGAAACTTTTAACAAAAATGAAGTGACGATTCCGGCAATCAGACCGGAAAAAATGAGGATCGGGAGATAATACCACAAGACAGAGCCTAAAACAACCGAGGCTGCTAGGATTTGACCGAAGTTGTGAAAAAGCGCGCCGGAAACACCGATAATCAAAAACGAAACCCTCTCCCGGAAAACGAACAACAAAAGCATCATGATACCAAGGGAAAACAGACCTCCGCTTAGGCTGAGCAGTCCGGCGACGGTCCCGCGCGTCATCATAACAAAGAAAGACTTCAAAATGGCGATAATCAGCGCGTCCCGTCCGCGCAGAAAGAACAGCGAATACATTACGACGATGTTCGACAAACCGAGACGGACACCCACCGGAGCCGGAACCGGAACAAGGCTTTCAACCAGAGATAAAATGACGGCAAGCGCAAAAAGCAGGCCGGTCAGAGCTGTCCGCTTGATTTGATTTTGCTTTTTTGTTTCCGCCCGAGGCGTATTGTTTTCTTGCTTCATTGCGCAACCCCCCGGATCAAAACTGCGTTAACCGATGATGATGTCGGGTTCATCTTTTTCACTGGATACGATTTTAACAAGAATCCGATTCGGCAGACAGGCGGCGAACTGGCCGCTCAAGTGAAGCTTACCCGAATTTATGCATAATTTATCCGGACAGTCGGATTTTAAAAAGGCTATGCCGCCGTTATTATACAGGCGGAAGACTACCTGCGGGCATTGCGGGATAGAAAACGTGCTGTCCCGGACATGATCAAGATCAATGCGTTTGACCAGCTCGGAACGGTAATAAATTTCTGCGTAAGTGCCTTTTTCGGCAAGAAGAAAGCGGTATAAGAGAAAAAAAAGAAGACCTGCCGCAGCTATCAGCGCAATGACTAGTATATCCGATTTTTTTGCATATTTCATGTCGGACCCCAGCCGGGCAAAAAGCCCCCTGCAACAATCAAGACGATATGAACGGTGATGATCGTAATGAAGTTTTTAATCGATACGATAAAGGTTTCTTCCTTTATCTGCTTTTTTCTGAAAAGATTGATGTTTTTTTGAACAGGAATGGCTGTTATAAGCAGAAGCAGGCTTAGCGGAGACAAGAAGCGCATTTTTACCATAACGATAACGGAAAGGTAACTAATGTAATACAAAACAGCAAACAGCCTTACGGCATGACCTTTGATGTAATGCGGCAGGGTATACCGGTTAACCGCCTCATCCCTGCCGAGATCGCAGATGTTGTTTGCCAGCATGATATTCGCCGTCAGGCAAAACGGAACGGCAGACAGGAGCAGCAAAGCGATAATATTCCTGATGCCAAAGCGCAAGGTCAGCGTCCCTGAAGCGCCGCCGGTGAGGGTTGCGGAAAACAACAGGCCTTCCGGTGTGTTAATATAAAGCAAAATGGCAGGTATTAAAAAGCCGTAAAACAGGCCGGAAATAAATTCGCCATATGGGCCGTGGGAGATCGGAAGCGGGCCGAAGGAATAAAAGATACCGAATAAAAAGCACAGCACACCCAAAAACAGCACAACAATATCTGTAAGCATAGCCAGCCATATCCCGAAAAACACGGACAAAAGCAACAGTATAAGCATGATAACAGCACTGACACGCCTGGAAAACGGGAGCTTCTGGCCGTTTTTTCTCGAATCATAATAGTTGTTGATTGTCGTCGCGGTCAGGTCAAAGAAAAACATACCAAAGAAAAAAATAAGACTGCGCGTGTGATTTATAAGGAGCCCGGAGGAATTAAGATAAGCAAGGGTCATCAAAAACGGAAACACGCTTGTGATCTTCGTTTTTATCTCCACATAGGTCAAAAACCGTTTCAAAACGCTCACACTAATCTTCATCTCCTAAGACAGAGCTGATCCGCTTGTTCTAAGCATGTTTCCGGCCGCCATGTCGAGCAGATTGATCAATCGGACCTTTTTTTCCTCCGGAACGGTGAGGGAATGGATTATTTTCAGCGCCTTTTTATGATACCGATCAATTTTCAGGTGCGTATAAGCAAGACCTCCGGCGGCTCTCACAGCCTGTTTAATATCCTGGGGGCTGATGCCGCTTTCGATACGTTCCAGCAGTGAAGGATCCTTTTTTATCGCATAAATCAAAGGAAGCGTGACGACGCCCTGACTGAAATCGGATAATACAGGCTTCTTCATGGTTTTCTTAGTAGCTTCATAATCGAAACAATCGTCGGAAAGCTGGAAGACAATGCCCATACATTTACCGAGATCGATATAACCGCCTTTGTTGTCCTCAGGTTCGCCGGACAGCAGGAAACCGGCATAAAAAGTCGCTTCAAACAAGGCTGCGGTCTTCCCGGATATGATGCCGAAATACGCGCGTTCGGACAGCTTGTAGTTATGATTGTTCCGGATTTCCCGAAGCGCGCCCAGGCAGATTTCGGTCATGTAGGCGGGCAGAAGGTTTTCCGGTAAGGGGTTCCTCTCTTCGGGCGGTTTAATACGGCCGACAAGCTGAAAAGCGAGGCAGAACAGGAAGTCGCCGCAAAGAACCGCATTTTTTTCACCGAACTTTTTGTGCAGCGTGTCGATCCCCCGGCGCAATACCGCATTGTCAATAATGTCATCATGAACAAGCGTTGCCAAATGCAGAAGCTCAATGGCGGACGCAGTCAGAACGGCTCTCCGGTCTGTCTTTCCGTCGCTTCCCGCCGAGCAGGCAAGCAGAGCCCGGGCTCGGATGTTTTTGCCTCCGGCCTTGGCCAGATGCCTGGTCAAATTCCGGATAACATAAGGCGCCCCGGTCAGATTCCGGCGTATTTCCTCGGATGTCAGATGAAGCGCCATATCCAAGTCCAGTCTGTCGGTGTCGGTCACCGAGTCAAAATGCAGATTCGGATCAATCATGATACAAATATGACCGTCTAACCCAGCCTATGTGCCGCCACCTTCTTTTCAATAGCGGACTTGCATAATAGTCCAGGCCGAAGACGCTTCCCGCACCAAACAAAAACGCCACGGCGGAGAAAACCATCCAGAAGTTCGACAGATACAAGCCGGTAGTGGCAGCGAACATGAACATAAGAACCAATGAAAGGGCACTGGACGGGGTAGTAAACAATCCGCCGATCAAAGACAGGCCGATTAAAACCTCGGCAGCGACGATGAAAATCTGCATGGCCAGTTGAACCCCGTCGCTGGGCATAATCAGCTTATCAATAAACCAGGTCAGCGCCGGTATATCCAGCTTGAAGGCAAAGTCACTCAGCGTCGAATCCGACAACGGCTTACCGCTGACGAAGATTAACTTGAAAAGACCCAGAATGTTCCAGTTGATTAGAACCGTGCCGACAGCCGCACCGGTATCTGCGGCTCCTCCGGTAGCGCTTGTTACGGCGTCTGCAGCGGCCTGAGTTGTGGCGGCGGTGACTGCGCCGGTTTTATTCAGCAAAGCGTCAAACCACGCATTGGCTCCGCCGAAAAAACCTTCGAGCTTCGGCGTTTTCAGCCAGCCTTCGACAACCTTCATAACGCCCTCGAAGATCCACACGGCACCCAGCCAGAGCCTTAAAAGCACCAACAGAAAGCTGGGTGTCCTGTTTGAAAAATGCCCGCCGACAAAACTGCGCTTATTGCGAATGGTAAAAAATTCATGTTTAAGATAGCTGAATACTTTGTTCCAGCCCAGAACCTGAACAAAATAGACGATATTGATCAAATGCTTTGCGAACATCGCCAAAAAGGACGGTAGGCTGAACATGCGCTTCGCGGTCCCGACATGGGCCACACCATACCGTCCGCCGAGGCTGACCATTTCGCCGTGAAACTTCGGCTGATAAGCTTCCATCTCACCTTTTCCGGTAATCGCACAGGCTATGTTGTGCGCCACCGTATGTGCGCTCTGTTCGCAGTTTTCTACCATCTGCGGTACAGGCTCGGTTTCACCGGGCGGAATATAAAACAGGTTATCTCCGGCGATATACATGCTTTCATGATCCGGGCATCTCAGGTACCGGTCGGTATTCAGCCGGCCTCGTCTCTCGCATGGTACCGTTTCACCGGCCTTCATCGCAATCATGGCGCTTTCAATACCGGCAACCCAAATTATCGTACCGGCCTGACAGGTATTTGTATTCTCCTCCCCGGTATCCAGGCAGATATGCTGTTTACCGATCTCGGTAACCCGGGTGTTGAGCAAAACCTGAACGCCCATCTTCTCCAGCCGCTTTTGGATCTTGGCAGACAGCTTTTCGGGCATCGTCGTAACAACGCGCGGCAAAAAGTCCGCAATGGTTATATTAACGAGCTCTCGGTCTATTTCAAATTTGTCGCATAAAATCGGGACATATTCGGCCAGTTCTCCGGCCATTTCCGCCCCCGTAAAACCGGCTCCGACGACGAAAAAAGACAGCAGCCTGCGTTTTGTCTCCTCGTCCGGTTCAACGGATGCCTGCCTGAAGCAGTTCAGAATCTGGTTTTTAAGTTTCACGGCGTCTTCAAAGGACCATAGGGGAAAGGCGTGCTCTTCAGCGCCGGGTACGCCGAAATATGTGGGCTTTGAGCCGGCCGACATGACAAGATAATCATATTCGTAAACGACGTTTTTTCCCGATACTCTTTTGTTCTCGAAATCAATGGATTCCACTAAATCATGGACGAACTGAACGTTTCTGCCCGAAAAGACCTTTTTATAACTGATCCGGATGCTGTCTTCCTCTACGCGTCCGGCAGCTACTTCGTGAAGCTCCGTCAACATCGTATGGAACGGATTTTTATCAATGACCGTGACGCTTACATCATTATTTTTCTTGAATCGTTTCGCCAGTTTCTTCGCAGTCAGTATCCCGGCATAACCGGCGCCGATAATGACGATCTTTTTCATTAAACGTCCGTTTCTCCGGCGACATAAATTTATAGCCCGCTTGCGGATCTCGCCGGAGATATGGCAAGCGCATAGATATGGGACGCCGATTTATAATGTTAATAATATAGATTATTATTAACATTATAATGAATTCTTCCTGAGAAGTCAATGAAAATCCATAGGAATTGTAGCTTATATATGATACTTTTTAACCAGTTTCAAAACAAAATAACCCATTAAAAAGCAAGTACTTGATCCTGCGGCTTTCCTTATTATTGCAATGATCATCAGAAATATCACATCGGTAATTATCCCTGCGCTGTGTAAGGTGCTCCAATTCAAAGCGCATGAAAAGCGTTATAACCGGTATATGTTATGCGGACTTTGCGCAGTTTGCCAGGATATACATTTGACATCTGATACGTTATTCGTTACCATTTTAGGTGCCTTGCTAAGCTAATTCATACAAATGTAACCCATTGGAGGTGTTTATGATAAAAGCAAACAGAAGGAAAGCTGTCGTTTTGATGATCATCGTCATAACGTTGTTGCTGCCGAACCTTGCCGTATCGGCACAGGCTGCCCAGACCGGCTCATCGGCCGGTGTGGTATCAACATCCTGGGGAGCGCTGAATGTACGAAGTGCGCCTGACGCCGGTGGAGCACTCCTGACAAAACTCCCCAAAGGTACATATGTTACGCTGATTGAGAAAACAGGGAGCTGGTGGAAAATAGAATACGCCGCTTCAGGCTATGGCTATGTCAGCGCGCAATATATAACAGCCGTCACCGGGACATATGCCATGAAGGTAACGGCCGGCTGGCTGAATGTAAGAACCGGAGCGGGAACAACCCATGCCGTAAAGAGCGCTCTGCCCTGGGGAAAAACCGTAATCGTGCTCTCGGCGGGCTCGGGCTGGAGCCGAATACTGTATAACGGAACCCAAATCGGCTATGTCAGTTCAGCATACCTTGGTGGCGCGATGGTGTGGCCTGTACCGGCAACTGCAAAAATTAACCAGCACTATAAAGCCGGCTCGCATCTCGGTATCGATATCGGCGCATCCTCACGCGGTATAGCCGGAGATGCGGTGGTGGCAGCTCAGAGCGGAAAAGTCGTTTATTCGGGATGGCTTAACGGATACGGATATGTCGTATACATCAATTCAATCTTAAACGGTACCCCCATTCAGACAAGATACGCGCATCTTCAAAGCGCATCATACCTGAAAGCGGGATATACCGTGAATGCCGGACAGTGGATAGAGGCTATGGGCAACTCCGGAACATCCAGCGGCGTGCACCTGCATTTTGAGGTGCGTATCCGCAAATCGACGGCCGACTGTATCGCCAATGCCGACAGCACACCCGTAAACCCGTTTAACTACGTTTCCTATTGAGAAATATCGAAGAGAAAGTATGACCTTTTAGCGATAAATCCAAAGCATAAGGCCCGACCATGGTCGGGCCTTATGCTTTGTAAAAACCTTCTGTATGTCAACTTACTTCCTGTTGTCTGCGTATTCTTTGGTTGATTCAGTCCCGTATGTATGGTATCCTAAGCAAAGGAGAATATTGGTAAATAGTCGGTAAAGGAGGCAAGGAAATGCTGGAAAAAGCATGCGTGATTGCGCTCATCTTTCTTTTGCTGATTGGCATTTCGGCAGGTTGCGGAGGCTTTGCCGTCCCTTGGGCTATGCAGGGTATGGACCTCTCAGAGTACGACAGTGTATGCCTGGTCATCACCGAAATATCGGAAAAATATTTCACCGCGGTGTCAATCGAGGATCCCGATAAGCGATATAACGTGCGCGGAGAGCTTTACGAGGAGTTCCGGGAAGGGAATTCGCTGACGGTTTATTATAATGACGATCCGGTTATCGTCGATTCGGTAACACATATTCGGGCGAAGTATATCGGCGTAGCCAATGAAGCAAACCAGATATTGGCCAAACCGGTCATCTACCTTTATCCCGCTAAGGCAACAGAGGTAACGGTGACGCTGGAGCTCGAGGGTCCCCTGACCTGCTCTGTTCCCGAATATGTTAACGGCTGGACCGTTACGGCCTTTCCCGACGGAACGCTTATAGGGAGCGACGGGCAGACATATCCTTACCTGTTCTGGGAGGCCGATTCCGATATCCGGTTTGATCTGAGCGAAGGCTTCTGTATCGAGGGTGAGGAAACGCCCGGTTTTTTACGGGAAAAGCTGACCTTTCTTGGGCTAAACGAGCAGGAAACGAGCGGGTTTATCGATTACTGGGTGCCACTTATGAAAGACAATGCGTATAATCTGATCAGTTTCCAAACGTACGCATATACCGATAACGTGAAATTGACGGTCAGACCGGAACCCGACAGTGTACTGAGGGTATTCATGGCCTATTCACCCCTCGGAAAACCGGTAAAAATCAAGGCTCAGGAGTTACAGCCGTTTCAAAGAACCGGCTTTACGGTTGTCGAATGGGGCGGTGCGAAATCAGCTTATGCTGTTTACCATTAAAAATGAAGCAGCATAAGCAATATGTTTAAAGGCCATACAGGCGCTCTATTATGAAAAATTCACCTATGACAATAGCCATAAAAACCTCCATTCCGCCGCAAATCGGCAGCACAAATAGTTGTGATATTATGTTCACAGCGTGAAAGGTTTTTCACGCTGAACGCCCGCCTTATTCTAAAAAGGCGGGCGTTTTTAATCTTATTCTTACCGGGTTTGAACGCTCATTCAAGCAAAGACAGGATCCCGTGGATGTATGCGGAGATCATTTCGGCTTCCGTTTCCTTTGTGCAAGCCTTCGGCAAGCAGCTGCTGTCCATTCCCATGCAGCTTAAAAGCGTCCGAGCCGCCTCGTATGCCGCAGCCGGACCGATCAGGCCCCATTGGAGCTGGTCGAGCAGATGCACGAAAAGAGAGGTATAAACGACGAGATTTTCCTGTTTTGCCAGAAGATCGAGCTTCCCGTTAGTGTCCGCGCTGTCTAAGGCGGCGCTGAGAATGGATTTTTTTGTTACGCCGTACCGCCCGATCCGGCTGAATAGATCCAGCTGGCTTTCGGCACAAAGTCCGGTCTGAAGAAACAAGGCTTCTTTTACCGCCGTTTTAACCGCGCGTCCGATCAGTTCACCGAGCTTTGCGTGTTTACCGGCCCAGGTCAGATAAACGGCGGATTCGGGATTTGAAATAATGATTGTGCTGTCTGTGCCGGAGCCTGTTGCAATGCCGCTGGAATAAACGCTGGGAGCCAAAAGCTCCTGCAGAGCAGCGGTTTTTGCTTCCGTACAGGTGACGAGTGCTCGCGCAAGGGTTCCCGCCGGGAGATTGGCGTTAATGTGCAGCATGATATTGATGGTTCCGGCCGGCGGGTTTTCAGACACTTCGGGCTCATGCTGGTCTGTCGGATCGCCGACCCTGCCTCCGTTGACATCGATTCCGCCTGTCACGACGGCGGTCACGGACGTTTTAGCGTAGGTTTCGGTCACGACACAGGCATTTAACATGTCCGCAGCGGTAATAATTCCACATGCATATAGGGGATCCAGTCCCAGCTCGGATGCGATAACCCGGATATGTTCGGCATATGTCGGGGCCTTCAGGATCTGCTCCTTGCCGCTATCTGTCTTGCAGTCCTGATTAAATACGTATTTTAGATTTTCGGTGTAGCCGCCGTTGTGCGGAGCGGTGCTCAGCACATTGCGCGGCCCGGCGAAGCGGATGACGAGTGATTTTTCATATCTCTCCAGTACATCGCCGCTTGAAAAGGTGTGTATTGTCATCCTATCACTTTTCCCATTGCTTTAGCATTGCACGCATCCACCCGTAGACATCCATCGAATACACAGCTTCAAGATTTTCGGCGTTCAACACGTCGCCTGTCGGCCCGCCGGAGACGATAGCACCCTTATCAAGCAGTACGGCATTGGTGCCATAGGTTTTTGCCAGGTTTAGGTCGTGAACCACGGAAATGACGGCCCGGCCTGTGTCCTTTATCCACTGCCTGATCAGTTCAAACATCTGTTTTTGGTAAACCAGGTCCAGATGGTTTGTAGGTTCGTCCAAAACCAGCAGCTTCGGATCCTGTGCGAGAAGCTGCGCGAGAAAGGTCCGCTGCAGTTCTCCGCCCGATAAGGTCAGTACAGACTGTTTCCGGAAGGGTTTCATGCCCGTTATCTCCAAGGCTGCTTCTATCTTATCGTCGTCCTCCTTATCGGTCGTTCGAAAAATACCGGAGGAATACGCATAGCGGCCGAGTTTTACGATCTCTTCAACGGTAAACGAATAGCCGACTGAATGGCTCTGGGTTAAGAAACCGATGTTGCGGGCGAGCTGCGGGGGTTTGAATTTGGCGATATCCCTGTCCTGAAACAAAATTGTCCCCGCATATGGGATGCCCTGCGAAATTGCACTGACGATCGTGCTTTTGCCCGCACCGTTTGGCCCTACGACCATCAGCCACTGTTCCGGCGTAACGCCAAAGGATATGTCGCGAACGATTGTAAGACTGCCGTACCGGACCGTGAGGTTTCTGACTTCAAGCATCATTCATTTCGCCTTTCTCATGATATAGAAGATATAGACGAAGACGACCGAGCCGACAAACGAGGTAACAACGCCGATTGGAAGCTCAAGAGGACGCAGCAGAACACGTGCCACAAGATCGGCCAGCATCAAAAAAGTCGCGCCCGATATCAGCGTTAAAGGTAAAAGCTTTTTATGATTCGGGCCGATGATCATGCGCGTCATATGCGGCATAACAAGCCCGACAAAGCCGATGGTGCCGCCGATGGATACACAGACGCCGATGAGTCCGGATACCGCGATCATGATCGTCAGTTTGACTCTTTTGACATTCACGCCGATGTTTCTGGCATTGTCTTCCCCGATGGCAAACGCGTTGAGCTCACGGGCGTTATAAAATATGAACGTCCCGAACAAGATGAGTGCGCCAAGTAAAATCAGCGCATAAGTATAACTGCTGCCTGAAAGAGAACCCATTGACCAGAACATGATGGTCCTGACCTTCTCTCCCGCGAATGTAATGATCAGGCTCATCACACTGTTTGCAAACATGGAAAAGACAACGCCGATTAAAATGATCGTATTGGTGGAAAGAGAATAATCGAGCTTATACGCAAGCGCAAGAATAAGAACCAGCGAGCAAAAAGCGAATAGCGTGGCCATGACCATAGTTCCGGCAAAGGGGATGCCCGGTATCGTTATGCCAAATGCAATGGCCAGTACCGCGCCCAAGCTTGCACCCGAGGAAACGCCGAGTGTGGAGCCGTCTGCGAGCGGGTTGCGCAGCAACCCCTGCATTGCGCAGCCGCAAAGGGAAAGAGCGGCGCCGATGAGCGCGACGCAGAGAACCTGAGGCAGCCTTACAAAAATAATAATCGGCTGCGAAATACCTTCCGGAACGGGCAGACTGAATATGGTGTTCCATATCGCGGTCAGCGTATCCTTCACAGGTATGTTCACGCTTCCGACGCATACGCATAGCACCAGCGTTGCCAGCATAATCAGCAGAAAAGCGGCATATTCGGCAATCCGGAAACTGTCGGACTTGATTTTCATACTCTACCTCACAACGCCGAATCGGCGAAATACATTCCGTATCGGTGCGATGACCGGGACAATTGCCGCTGTTTTTGTACTAAGCGCCGTCGTTTTCGTAAATAAAGGTGTAAAGCGCTTTTGCCGCTTCGGCAAGACGGGGGCCGGGACGGGTCATCATGTCGCCGTCAGAGTTAATGATACCGTCGTTCTTAAGAGCGGTGATATCCTGCCAGCCATCGCGTCCTAATATTTCATCGACAGGCTCGGGACCCTCGCCAAAATACATCATTGTGGTCACAATATAATCCGGGCTGCGTTCAATGACCTGCTCCTGAGATACTTCACCCCAGCCGGATATATCGGAAAACGCGTTTTTCAGCCCGAGCATATTAGCGATCTCATCCATAAACGTGCCGGTGCCTGCCGCCCAGAGACCGAATTCCAGCGGTGAAACTTCAAAATAAATCGTTTTCGTACCGTCTCCGGACGCTTTTTCGGAAATCTCGGTAAAGATGCTTTTCATATCGTCAATCAAATCTGCCGCCTCTTGGTTTTTACCGGAAATCTCACCGATTAACGTTATAGCCGTGTAAACGCCATCGATGTCGTCGGCATCAGTAACGACAACCTTGATACCGGCATTCTCCAGAGCTTCAACCTGCTCAACGGATTGCGCCATATCGCCCATGATCACAACCTGCGGCTCGAGTGCGATGATCTGTTCGATATTGGTTTCCGAACCGGACTGGACGGACGGCACCTGCGCGGCTTCTTTGGGATAGTCGCAGAATTCACCGCGGCCGACAAGCATGTTTCCTGCCCCGATGGCAAATAAAATTTCGCAGTCGGCAGCGGTCAGCGTTACAACCCTTTCGATGGGCTTGTCGAATATAACCTCGCGTCCTCTCATGTCGGTAACGGTAAGCGATGCTGCGGCTCCCGGGTTGTCTTTCGCGTCCTTTGCGCAGCCCGAGAAAAGGTAAAACACAAGCAGAATGGCCAATAGCAGTGCGAACTTTCCTTGTTTCATGGTGAAACTCCTTTCAAATGTTCAATGAATAGATTGAGAAGGAGCACAAAAAAGCTGCTCCCCAAAGGCTGAGGAGCAACTAAAATATACATAGATGTCCTATGTGTAGCATAATCCCAACCCCAGGGTGTTCATGTGTAAACAGGTCTCCCGACTTGGCATCATCTTACTTCGGCGTCTTCCCATCATATGACAGTGACATTGTGCCGTTTCATCCGCTTCACGGTTACTGGGATAGTCCGGAAATTTCATCCGCGTTCCCTTGGTATCGCAAGATACCAGCACACATTGTGCATAAACACAAGCTATTCATTTGTCGTTAGTGTAGCACAAGAGGACCTGTCAGTCAATATCTTTTGTGCCGATTGTGAAATGCGTGAAGCGCCAGGAAACTTTGCTGCATGATGATGACTCGGTCAGAGAAATTTACGCCGGAAATGATTGACTTTTTGACTCGGGTTTGGTAGTATTATACAGAAAATCGGAAGGGAATGCAACGCTTATGAATGACATAACCGCTATCTTGATCATGAAGCACAGCTCCTCCGCCGACCTGTGGCCGGACGGACTTCAGCCGCTTTATTCAAGATAATGGCTTGTGCGATGTTTTTGGATGAACGGTCGAAGTCACTATTAAGAGGCTTCGACTTTTTTACTTGTTTTATCATGAAACACATAAGATTATCACAAAAAGGGGAGAAGCCATGAATAAGAACGCGATTATTTTATATGAAGAGCTGTCGATGAACGCGCACCCTGCTCTGAGGACACAGCTGTTAGATGGATGGATTCTGCGGTTTTCCGGCGGCTACACAAACAGAGCAAATTCGGTTAGCCCGCTGTATCCGTCGCGTCTGCCTTATGTAAGGAAGGTGAGCTTATGCGAAAAGTTGTATCATAAGCAGCAGCTGCCCACGATATTCAAATTAACGGACGCCTCCGAACCCGGACTGGATGAATATTTAGGTACCAGAGGCTATGAGGTGGCGAAGCCAACATTCCTCTATATAAAAAAATCCCTTGCGCATCAGGCGGCTGCAGCGAATATACATATTCAAAATTACGTAAATCAGGAATGGTGTGGCGAGTTTTTAAGACTCAATGAAATTGGCGATCCGCTAAACGCCGGAGCTGCTGCCGGGATGCTGGAAAGCATTTCAAATGAGGTTCTTTGCGCACAGACGGTTCAGGACGGTAAGGTAATTGCCTGCGGTTTGTGTGTGATTGAAAGAGGTTTTGCCGGTTTGTATGATATTGTCGTCGCTCCGGAATACAGAGGCAGAGGCTGTGGCTTTGAGATATGCGCAGCGCTGCTTGGCAGAGCCGTTCAATGTGGTGCGAAGGAATCCTATCTGCAGGTGGTTGCATCAAATATATCTGCAATCGCTTTGTATAAAAAGCTCGGTTTTTCCTACTCCTATCAGTACTGGTATAGGGTGAAGAAGACAAAAAAATCAAAAAAACAGCCGGTTTTACCGGAATTGAACGATAGCAAAGAACCAAAACAAAAAAGCAGGGTTTATTGAAGCAAGCCCATGTTGTATATATGGAAAAGAGGATAATGAATGGAATTATCAGTCAGTGAAATAACGAAAAGCTTCGGTGAGAACAAAGTGCTGGAAGGTGTCAATTTTAAGGCGACCAGCGGAAGTGCGCTGGGGCTTCTCGGCAGGAACGGCGCAGGAAAGACAACGACGATCCGGATCATCATGGGCGTGTTTCCGCCTAATTCCGGATATGTAACCGTTAACGGAAGGCCACTTGACAAAGACAAGCTGTCCGTTGGCTATCTGCCGGAAGACCGCGGACTATATCCAAAACATGTGATCGGCGAACAGCTTATATATTTAGCCCGGCTTCGGGGTATGAAGGCGAAAGACGCCAAAGCCTCGATAGCACACTGGATGAAAAGACTCGAAATGCAGGAATACGCGAATAAAAAGCTTATAACCCTGAGCAAAGGCAATCAGCAGAAGATTCAGCTCATGGCTTCCCTGATTGCAGATCCAAAGCTGATCATTCTCGACGAGCCGTTTTCGGGGCTTGATCCGGTAAACGCTTCTATGCTTAAGGATGTCGTTCAAGAGTTGATCCAAGACGGCAAGATTGTCTTGTTTTCCAGTCATCAGATGAACTATGTGGAAGAGTTCTGCGACTCAATTGCGATCTTACATCAGGGAAAGATCGTATTGGACGGACAAATCCGTGATATCAAGCGCTCTTATGATCGCAGCATCATAACGGTCAGGTCCATGCAAAACGATGTTATTGAGAATTTCTGCTTAGCAAGGCTGCGGGATCTCGTCGGTCAAACGCGCAAAAAACGCGATGAGTTGATTATAAGCCTTAAAGGTCCGGATCAGAAAAACAAGCTGATAGGAGCGCTTGCCGCTCAGAATTTCGATCTGGACAGCATCGGGGTCTATGAACCTACGCTCGAAGACATATTTGTGCAGTACACAGGCGACGATATGCAGACAGGAGAGAGAGTATGAAACAGTTGAAGACGATATTCGATTTTGAATTCGGAAATTATGCCAAGCGAAAATCCTTCCTGATCCTGACGATCGGACTTATGCTGATTGTCGCCGTTGTTCTGTCCTGGCCCAGGATATCCGAACTGTTTGCGAAAGAGCAAATATCGGGAACCGGCGGGGATACTGCCGCTGAAAGAGTGCAGATCGCACTCATTGACGAATCAGGTGGACAATCCGACGCCGCCTTGTACTTTAACGCTGTACCCGCCCTAGGTAAGTATCGGTTTGTCAGCTTGAATATAAGTGTTTCGGAAGCTGAAAAAAAGGTGGAATCGGGCGAGTATAATTCGGCAATCGTTCTTACAGGGCCGCTTGTGTATACGCGAATCGCTCGCAATATACCGATGAATGACAGCTTTGCTTATACATTTGAAAACGCATTGCTCACGCGTTACAGGCAGCAAAGGCTGGCTGCTTACGGCGTGTCGGAAGCCGATGCCGATACGATTTTAAACGCTTTTGTTACAGGAACGGTAAAAATGACATCGGAAGGCAAGGATCAGATGCAAAACTTCTTCTATACTTATATTTTGATCTTTTTGCTCTATTTTGCGATTATCGTTTACGGTCAGATGGTGGCGTCCAGCGTTGCGACGGAAAAAAGCTCGCGTGCAATGGAATTGCTCATTACCTCTGCCAATCCGAAAAGCCTGATGTTCGGTAAGGTACTGGGCGCAAGTCTTGCCGGGATGCTGCAGCTTGTTTTGGTGCTCGGTACGGCGTATTTATTTTATAATCTGAACGCGCCATATTATACGGACAGCGCAATTGTGCAGTCCATCTTTGCGATGCCGATATCAATGCTGCTGTATACGCTTTTGTTTTTCATCTTGGGCTTTTTGCTCTATGCCTTTTTGTACGCTTCCCTTGCCAGTCTGGTCAGCAGGATGGAGGAACTGTCTACGATTGTTCTGCCGGTGACATTCCTGTTCGTCATCGCGTTTATGGTTGTGATGTTCTCGATGTCCGGAGGTAAGGTAGATAGCCCGCTGATGGTTCTTTGCTCATTTATCCCGTTCACCTCACCGATGGCCATGTTCACAAGGATTGCTATGGGTGAGGTCGTGGCCTGGCAGATCACGGCTTCGATTGCGATTTTGATTATCAGCACCATCGGCGTCGGAATTCTGGCGGCAAAAATCTACAGGCTCGGTGTACTGCTGTACGGAACGCCGCCGAAGCCGAATCAGATTTTACGTATGCTAAAAGCAGATAAGGCACAACTGCGATAATACAAGGAGGTTAATCAGAATGGATAACAGCAACCGCGACGAACTGACGAAAATCATATCAAAATTTGCCGAATCAGGCTGGGATCTGATTGCGGAGCCGTCGAAAGCATGGCTGAGCGGCGGAAAAAACGCGGAAGAACTGATTGCTGCAATAAAACAGGCAGACAATGAGTGCGGCAGCTGCGGATGCGAGTATGATCCGCTCTACAAAAGGGCTTTGCAGATCATGTGAGCGTGCTTCAAAAGAATTCCTGCAGAAAGACAGCCTGGGCATAAGCGGCCGGGAGGCTGTCTTTTCAATCCATCACGCTTTTAATAGCTGCCGACGAAAGTTTACCGAAGTGTGATTATCTTGGTCTCATACAATTGCATATAGACAGCTTATCTGCCGATTACTCGACTATCTGAACATTATATTTCCGCATCCAGTGGTCGATCTGCAGAAAATAGGCGATCGTCTGGGGGGTTGTCATCAGCTGGCCGTACCAGGGAACAGGATTGCTGCTCGACAGGAGCGCCTCAAGCGCTTCTTTTTTCACTATTTGTAAAACGGGCGCGCAGGGATCGGCAAGAACATCCCTCAGTCTTTTGGATACGGTGTTCAGATAGGCCGGGTTATGGGTTTTCGGATAAGGACTCTTTTTTCGCCAAAGTACCTGATCAGGCACAATACCTTCCATTGCCTTGCGCAGCAGTCCCTTTTCATAGCCCTGCCAATCCTTAAATGCCCATGGTACCGTATACAAATATTCGACTATTCTGTAATCGCAGTATGGGACTCTGACCTCCAGTCCGCAGTACATACTCATGCGGTCTTTTCGGTCCGCAAGTGTCTGCATGAACCACAGGTAATTAAGATTAACCATCTCTTTCATGCGTTTCTCACTGAGGTTTTCCGGAAGGACATTTGTTTCCGCAAGCGTTTTTGCATAGCGCTCATCGACATAGGCATACGCATCAATCCTGTTTAACCATTCGGGACGCAGAAAACCCACGCGGTAGGCTGTGGACTGCGCCCAGGGAAAACCGTCCCGATCGCGGATTTCTTTGTCGCGAAACCAGGGGTAACCCCCAAATATCTCATCGGCGCACTCGCCGGAGAGCGCAACGGTCGCATATTTTTTGATTTCCCGGCAAAACAGCAGCAAGGAGGAGTCGACATCTGCCATACCGGGCAGATCCCGGGCTTCTACCGCGTCATAAAGCGCATCTGCCAGTTCTTCGGCATCAAGGATAATCAGGTGATGCTCGGCGTGTAAATGCTCGTTCATGATTTTTATATAGCCGCTGTCACTGTTTGGCTGAAACTTGCTCTTTTGAAAATAGCGTTCATTATCCGCGTAGTCAACCGAAAAGGTGTGCAGCTTTTTTCCGGCTTGATGAAAATAGCGGTCCGCAACGGCGGATATGATGCTGGAGTCCAGGCCGCCGGACAGAAATGTCGCTACCGGAACATCGGATACGAACTGACGCGTGATGGCATCAAGGACAAGAGATCGGACGGTTTCAACCGTATTCTCAAAACTGTCCGTATGCACCTTGTCGATTAAGGACCAGTAAACGCGGGTATTGAGGCCGCTTTCCGAATAAAACCCGCAGGTTGCCGGCGCAAGCTCATGAATCTGGCGGAAAACGCCGCAGCCGGGTGTCCGGCCAGGACCGATGAACATGATTTCCGCTACGGAATTCCGGTCGATTTCGGGTTTGACAAAAGGATGCGCAAGCAACGCCTTGATTTCGGATGCAAATAAAAAGCACCTGTTTTCCACCGCGTAGAAAAACGGCTTTACGCCCATGCGGTCTCTGGCGATAAACAGCCGCTTGGCATGCTTTTCCCAGATTGCAAACGCAAATATGCCATTTAGCTTATTCACGCAGTTATCCTGCCACTGGGCATATGCATGCACAAGTACCTCGGTATCCGAATAACCCTGAAAACTGTGTCCGAATTCGATGAGCTCGCGCCTGAGCTCATCGGTGTTATACAATTCGCCGTTATAAACCAATGCATATTCTTTTTCGCCGCAAACAAGCATCATCGGTTGTTTTCCTCTTTCGATATCAATGACGCTCAGCCTGGTATGAATCAACGTCGCGCAATCGCTCAGATACATACCTTTTTGATCAGGCCCTCTTTTCTCCAGCGTTTGTTGCATTTTCTCATAAACCGGCTTTCGGTCAGGTCGCACCCGGCCTGTTAAATCTATTTCACCAGCAATTCCGCACATAGTTACCTCCATTGTACCGCAAGGTGTCGGCAGATTTATTGTATTATATGCGCAGGTACTAAAATTGCACACGGTCGCATTTGCTCATTGTAACTGTAATCGCATATTGCGGATTATCTGACACTTTACTTGCAAAAAAAGGATTCGGGTGGTATACTCTCGATATCAATTCTGGCAGGTTAAATCGAGGGAATATTGACCAAATGACCAACACAGAATCAATATTAGAGGATTATGATATTATCGACGCGCATACGCATATTTATCCGATGAAGATTTCAATGAAAGCTTCGCAGAACATCGGTAGATTTTACAGGCTTCCGCCAAGGCATAACGGCAGCGTCGATGAGCTTGTTACAAATGGAAAGGCATGCGGAGTGAAAGGCTTTTTGGTCTGTTCTGTCGCGACGACACCGGAACAGGTTCAAAGCATCAACGACTTTATTGCTGAAGAGTGCGCGCTGCATCCGGAATTTTACGGTTTCGGCACATTGCACCCGATGATGGAAGACATCGGATGCGAGATAGACAGGATCATAAATCTGGGTTTGCGCGGAATAAAGCTGCATCCGGACTTTCAGCGGTTCAATGTTGACGCTCCGGAAGCATATAGTATATATGACATGGTGGAAGACAGGCTTCCGATTTTATTCCATATCGGAGACGACAGATACGATTATTCCCATCCCCGGCGTCTGAGCAAGATTCTCGGTGACTTTAAACACCTTCGGGCCATCGCAGCCCATCTTGGCGGTTTTAAGGTATGGGACGAAGTAAAGGAATACCTCATAAAGCCGAATGTATGGTTTGACACGAGCAGCACTTTGGCATTGCTCGGGAAAGAGGCAGCCAAAGAGCATATGCGGATGCTCGGTATCGATAGATGCTTTTTTGGTACGGATTATCCCTTATGGGATTACCAAAGAGAGGTGCAGAACTTTTTAACGCTCGGTTTAAAAGATGATGAAAACAGACGGATATTGTCCGGAAACATCAAGGCGTTTTTGCAGATCTGTCAATAAAAGCAAGAAAGGAAGGGTCAGCGTGGACGACAATGTCAGGAAACTGTTTGACAAGCTTAAGAAAAGGGCGATTGATATGGGCGCTGCCGCAGAATACACGTTAAAACAGGCCGGCAGAAAAACGGGAGACACCGTGGAAATTGCCAAGCTGAACATGAAAATATTTGATATCAACAGTGAAATTGACCTTGATTTCAGAAAACTCGGTGAACTGGTTTACGCAGTACATAATGGCAGAGAAGCTGACGACAATGAAATTGAATCGCTTATTTCCGGCATTGAACAAAAGTTGAACGATATCGTATTGTATAAAGAAAGAATCGGAATACTGAAAGGATCGGTTGAATGCCCTGTCTGCCAGTCAATCTGCGGAAAAGACGATAAATTTTGTAAAAAATGCGGTTCTGAGCTTTAATACCCCGGAAAGGACGTATCCTTTTGATTAAGAATAAAAAACAAAACTTTCTTCAGGGCGCGGCGATTTTGGCCGTAACGGTAGCCTTGGTGAAGGTCATGGGGGCCATATACAAAATACCTCTCGGAAACATACTCGGCGACGAGGGGTATGCGCATTTTTCAGTAGCCTATAACATCTACAACCTGCTATTGTCCATCTCAACCGCAGGGCTTCCGGTTGCACTGTCGCGCATGATCGCCTCCGCCAATGCGGAGGGTAGGCCGGTGCAGGTCAAACGGACGTTTCAGGTTGCCCGCTTGGCATTTTTTGTGCTTGGGTTGACAGCAAGCGTGATTATGATGCTGTTCCCGAAACAGCTTGCCGGAGCAATGGACGATATCGAAGCCGCAGCAAGCATCAGTGCGCTTGCGCCCTCTGTTGTGCTTGTTTGCCTGATGTCGGCTTTCAGAGGCTATACACAGGGCTTGTCAAATATGATCCCAACCTCGGTTTCACAGATTATCGAGGTGCTGTGCAAGCTGGTTTTTGGACTGGTTTTGGCTTGGTGGTTGCTGAGCAGCGGCATGGGTCTTCCTTACGCGTCGGCCGGCGCCATTGCCGGTGTTTCTATCGGTTCGTTTTTCGCACTTGTTTATATCATGATATACAAGTACCGGATGGATAAGGAAAGAGCCCCGGCTGCTTTGATCAGGGATACGCCCCTGTCCCGGAAAGCGACGCTGATGAATCTTGTGAAAATTGCCGTTCCGGTTGCGATAGGATCCTCAATCCTCAGTATTCTAACGCTGATTGACACGAAATTGATCTTGAATCGTCTTCAGGAGGCCGCTGGTTTTTCATATGAGCAGGCAAAGGTGTATTACGGTGTTTACTCAAAAGTCCAAACAATTTTTAACCTGCCCTCGGCATTTATCGTACCGGTAACGATCAGTGTAATACCGGCAATATCCGCGCTTGTCGCAATTAAAAACCATATGGAGGCGAAAAGAGTCACTGAAGCTTCTTTGAAGCTGACCAGCCTGCTTGCACTGCCGGCCGGCGTGGGACTTGCTGTTTTGTCATACCCGATCGTCAATGTGCTTTATCCGGGCAGCCATTCCGATGGGCCTGTGCTGCTTGCGATTTTAGGCGTTGCCTCATTCTTTGTCTGTCTTACACTGATTACGATTGCTATACTGCAGGCATATGGCTATGAACGATTTCCGGTTTATACAATGGCAGTTGGAGGTATAATTAAAATTGCGATAACATGGGTACTGACATCCGATCCTAATATCGGTGTTCGCGGCGCCGCGCTCGGAACGTTGATATGCTATCTCGTAATCAGTCTGATCAACATCATAAATATCTATTTGGTTATCCCGGAAAGGCCGGCGCTCTCTAAGATATTCGTCAAACCGATCATTGCAACCTGTGTGATGGGCTTATCGGCTTATCTGTCTTACTATGCCCTGCAAAGACTATTTGCCGGAATTGGTATTTTACCGGACGGAAGACTGCCTATGCTGACCGCAATGAGCTTGTCGATTCTTACTGCTATAGTGATTTACCTGATAATGATTGTCATTTTAAAGGCAATCACGAAGGAAGATCTCACTTTTATACCGAAAGGAGATAAAATTGCAAAGTTTTTACGGTTAAAATAAGAAAAAATTGTTGAAATTGCTTGCGGAGGCTGAAAAAATATGTTAGATTTTGAATTAAAGGCGCAATATGATCTGGTTGATTTGGAAAAACTGGTTGCGCTTTTGCGTTCGGAAAACGGATGTCCATGGGACAGAATACAGACCCATGAAAGCATCCGCCGCAATTTTATCGAAGAAGCATATGAAGTGGCAGAAGCGATAGACCAGAAAGACCCGGAGCATTTAAAAGAAGAACTTGGTGATGTGCTCCTTCAGGTGATGTTTCATTCCAGGATCGAGGAAGAAGCGGGTAACTTCAACATAAACGATGTGGCGGATGCGATCTGCAAAAAATTGGTCTACCGTCACCCCCACATATTTGAAGGCACCAAAGTAATTGACACAAATGAGGTTCTCGAAAATTGGGAAGAGCTGAAGCGGCTTGAGAGAAACCAGGAAACAATCGGCTCCGGAATGGATCATGTTGCAGGAAGCCTGCCCGCTCTTTGGCGTGCAGAAAAAATCCAGTCCAAAGCCGCGAAAGCCGGTTTTGACTGGGATGATATCACCGCGGCGCTTTCTAAGCTCAGTGAAGAGCTCGAGGAATTGAAAACCGCAGTCCTGAACGATTCGAACAAAGAAGAAGAATTGGGCGATCTGCTTTTCGCGGCTGTTAACGTGGCCAGATATATCAGCTGTGACCCGGAAATCGCACTCAACGCATCCAGTGATAAGTTTATCTTCCGGTTTAAGCATCTGGAACGCAGAGCTCATGAACTTGGAAGAGAGCTTACCGAAATGTCTCTACCCGAGATGGACAAGCTTTATGACGAGGCAAAAAAACTGTAATTTTAACATCAGTTTTTTTCGGATATTTTACTTGACTATTTATTTATATTAAGGGGGACTCCATAGTGAACAAAGCGGAATTAATCAGCGCGGCAGCGGAAAAGACCGGATTGTCAAAAAAAGATACCGAAAAGGCGGTTAATGCAATCCTAGAAACAATAATGGAAACGCTGAAAGCGGGAGACAAGGTACAGGTGGTTGGTTTTGGCGTTTTTGATGTCAAGAGTAGAGAAGCAAGGATCGGACATAATCCGAGAACAAAGGAACAGATCGAGATTCCTGCGTCAAAATCTCCGCAATTCAAGGCCGGAAAAGCTTTGAAAGACGCCGTATCAAAGTAGCAAACCCCGGATTCTATATAGAAATAAGACGGCATGGATCGCATCGGTTCCGTGCCGTCTTGGCACATAACTGAAAAACTCACGCTTTCAGTTATGATATCGATTTAGCTGTAAATATGGCAGCGGTCGCTTGCAGGTGCGAAGCAAGTTTCGTTTCAAACCATCTTTTTCCCTTTGTTTTGTATCTGTAGGAAATGGAGGAAATTTTGAGGCTGGATAAATATCTAAAGGTATCAAGGCTGATTAAACGCAGAACGGTTGCCAATGAAGCCTGCGATAACGAACGCGTCAGCGTAAACGGCAAGGTTGCCCGGGCTTCCTACGAGGTTAAACTCGGGGATGTGATAGAGATCAGATTCGGTCAAAAGCGTGTAAAGGTGGAAGTTATGAATATTTCGGAAACCGCAGGCAAAAGCGAGGCTCCGGCGATGTACAAAGAAATACCCGGATAGTGTTATCGCCCGCAAAGAAGACGTAAGTTATCGGATGAAAAGGGTTTATTTGATTTAAAGAATAAACCCCTTGGGAAGGATCGTCAAGTTGAGATTCAAATGGGACAAAAAGTACATCAATTGGGGAATCACAGCTTTCGGTGTTATCGCATGCGCGATCATTTTTTACCTGCTGCTTATCCGGTTGGGAGACATCAGAGGGTTGCTGAGCAGAATATTCGGCGTGTTGAGTCCCATTGTTATCGGAATTGCCGTAGCATACCTGCTGACACCGATCATGAATTACCTTGAACACTGCTTGTTCCGCAAGCTGGCCGGTAAGGTATTTCGTAGCAATGAACACAAGGCGGCGGCATTATCACGGGCACTCGGCATTATCGTAGTTCTGATCATGATGATTTCCTTTATTGCCGGTCTGTTTTTGATGGTGATACCGCAGCTGATTGACAGCATAGAAAAACTGGTCATCAATACAGACAGATATCTGAGTGTCGCACGAAAGTGGCTGGAAGGGCGGCTCCTAGAAAGCCCTGATCTGGAAAATACGGCAATATCGATTCTTGACAGTACGCTCAGTTATATAAGATCATGGTTGGAAAACGATGTACTTTCCAAATTCGATGTGATCATTGCCAACATTTCATCCGGTGTGTACAGCGTGATAAAGGCGATTTTTGATTTCGCGGTCGGAATTATCGTTTCGGTTTATGTGCTCTACAACAAGGAAAGGTTTTACGCTCAGTCTAAGAAGCTTTTATACAGCCTGGTTAAAGTGAAAAGAGTCAAATCGCTCCTTGACGGTTTTCGGTTTGCCCATAAGATGTTCGGTGGATTTCTGCTCGGGAAAATTCTTTCCTCTTTAATTGTGGGTGTTATCTGCGCTGTATTCATGCTGATCATGCGCATGCCCTATGTGGCGCTAATCAGTGCGCTGATTGCGGTAACAAACATTATCCCTTTTGTCGGGCCGTTTATCGGAGGCGTGCCAAGCGCATTTTTACTTTTACTCGAGAGCCCGGCTCAATGCCTGATTTTTATCATATTCATCATTGTTCTTCAATTTTTTGAGGGAAACGTGCTCAGTGCGAAAATCCTTGGCTACAATACGGGCCTGACTGGTTTCTGGGTCATTTTTGCAATATTCATCGGAGGTATGTTCGGATTTTTAGGCATGGTCGTCGGCGTACCGCTGTTTGCTGTTCTGTACCATTTTCTCAGCAACGCCAGCCGCCGCCGGCTGCGCAAACGAAATCTTCCGACGGAAACCAAGGATTACATGTCAATCGCCGGGCCGGAGCTGACGAATATAAGCGGCGAAGGTGATTCGGACGGATAAAAACTGTTTTATTATTTCATAATAAAACAACTATAAAAAAACTGCCGCAAGGCAAAGCCTGCGGCAGTGTATGATTGTCTTAGTGTATTGGGTGATTATCTTATCTTTTTGCGGCTCTCAGTTTTGCCACGGCGCGGGAAATCGCACCGGTTATTTCCGTGTTTCCGCTGTTGCGTTCAGACAGCCACATTAATCGGGTAATCTGACTATCAATCGAATGCCTGCATTCTCCGAGCCCGTTGATGGCGGCCAGTTGGACTGCCTGTTCTTTGTGCGAGGTCAGATCGACAAGAATATTATAAGGCTCTTCATCTCTGCCGAGACCGCAGGCGGCCGCGACTTGGATGATATCGTCGATATTTTTACCCTCCGCAATTTTCGTTAGCTTCTTCCACTGCTTCTTTTCTGCCAATTTAGCATACTTACTGTCCATCATTTACTTCCTTTCAAAAACATGCTGTGAGAAATTTATGAAAATTACTTAATAACCAAATCATCAGAAAATGGCAAATTCCATTTATACAACAAATGATTACCGCCCCGAATAATAGCACTTTTATAGAATATAACAATATGTCGAGATTTGTCAAGTCGAATATGTTCAGTAGCCTCACAAAACGGGTATATTCATTTCGAATTTCCGACTGCATACATCCGTCCGACATTGACGGTATCGCAGCAAATATGGTAAAGTATCCGTGAGTACCGATAAAACGAACATACCTTTATAAGTTGATTGAACACCAATAAAACAGACGGACGAAGCGTTTTTAACGCCTGCAGGCATATGCTGAAGGGAGATACGATGCAGGAAGAAAACATGAGCAGGTTTGCGCAGTTTGAAAGCTGGTTAACAAACAAATTCTGGTTTCATTACAAATGGTATTTCTTACTTGGTGTATTTGTTCTGACATTTTTGATTCTGACGGTATTTCAGGCAGTAAACACCGTAACATATGACAGGACCGTCGTTTATGCGCATACGGGACCGGTCGTCCCGGAGAAAACGGAATTGGTCAGAGCTTATGTTCAGGGTGTTGCCAACGCCTATACCGATGGGAAAGAAAAGCTCGTGGATGTTTTCGAGGTGACTGATTCAAACAGTGAGACCGGAAAAAGGGGACAAAAGAGTATTTACGCTGCGTTTACCAGCCCGGATTATGTTCTGATGCTGGTTGATCGGTCGTATTTCGAATTGTATTCCGCTTTGGGTTATTTTGAGCAGATACCCGGATCGGAGTCCGGCGTGAAGGGCGTTTATATCGAGAGCCTGGACTTGTACGCGGTGGCGAACAAAGGCCCCACGAAGCAGTATACCATGGCGGAAGCCATTGCAAAAAATGTGAAGTTAACGGAGGAAGAGCTGGCGGACATGAATGCGGAATTGCAAAAAGAGCATGACGATTATGTTGAGCTGACGCTGGACATGGTGAAGAGCATGGAAATTCCGAAAGAGACATAATGCATTCGTATGGGACGCTGCACTGAAAAACGCGAATAAATATCGCGCATGCGATATTTATTGAAATGCCGAAAACGCCGGCATCAATTGCTTTGCGAAATGGAGATTAGTGTGAAACTCAACAGATATTCGGCCATTTTTCGACCGATCAGGCTAGGAAATGCAGTCAGCAAAAATAGAATCGAGGTCGCCCCGGCAGGTTGCTTTTTAACCGCAAAGGGCGGCGGAAATTCCTTTGCGTTTATGGAATATGTTAAATCCCTGTCAGAGAGCGGTGCCGGAATCGTTATGATGGGCATAAGCTCCGTCGATGAAAAGGTAAACCCGAACAGTAGGATACTCAATGTCGGCTCAGAGGGCTTCATACACGATCTAAGCGAGATCGCCGAATTGATTCACAGCCGCGATGCGCTCGCCGGTATTGAACTCGTATGCACCCAATACATGCACGCTCCGCCGCAGGTGACGGTCAACGAAACCTCTCTTGAGGACATAAATGAAATATTCCGCCTATTCGCCCAGGGTGCGGAACGGTGTGCTGAGGCGGGTTTTGACATGATCATGATCCACGGGGGACACGGCAACGTGCCTGCGATGTTTTTCTCGCGGATGCACAACAAACGCACTGACCGATACGGCGGTTCATTTGAAAACCGATCGCGATTTGCCCTCGACCTTCTCGACGCAATACGCGCGAAGGTCGGTAATTCGCTGGCCATCGAATACAGGATCAGCGCGGAAGAGCTTATTGAAGGCGGCTCGGAGCTTGAGGAAACGGTCGAGTTTGCCAAGCTAATCCAAAATAATGTCGACATGATTCATGTCTCACGCGGACTGTTAGAGGAAGATGAGCTGCTGCCTTATATGTTTCCGCCCGCCTATCTGCCGCGAGCGATAAACCTCGATGCCGCGACCGCATTTAAAAAGGCATTACATATACCGGTATCGGTGGTTGGAGCCTTTGATCTGGAGCTGGCAGAAGAGGCGGTCGCTTCCGGACAGGTTGACATGGTCGCGATGGTCAGGACTGTTTTGGCCGATACAAACTGCGTGGAAAACGCAAGGCGCGGTCTTTCCGAAAAGACGCGTCCGTGCGTGCGGTGCAACAGCTGCATTCACAGCACACACGCATTGTTCCGCCCGATCCGGTGTGCGGTCAACCCGCTTATCGGCAGGGAAACAGAATACATAAACAGAGAACCGAGACATTATGTAAAGAAATTAGCCGTCATCGGCGGTGGGCCCGGTGGACTGGAAGCTGCGCGTACCGCAGCGAAAAGGGGACACCGGGTGCTCCTGTTTGAAAAATCAGACAAGCTGGGCGGAGCGCTGAATATGGCGTCTTCAGCTGTGTTTAAGCACGACATGCAAAGATATTTGGACTGGTCTGTCCGGACGGTGATACAAAACCCGAATATTGAGGTAAGGCTGAACTGTGAAGCGACAGGGGAAATGATCCGGCGGGAATCCGTGGACGCAATAATCGTAGCGGTCGGCGCGAAGCCGGTTATCCCGGATATGCCCTCGGACAAAACAGGGAAAGCCTGCTGGGTAGGGGATATCGTACCCGGCAAGATAAAAGAGGGAGAATGCGTCGTGGTGGCCGGTGCCGGTTTTACAGGCCTTGAGGCCGCGCTTTCTCTTGCCTTGGAAGGAAAGCAGGTAACTGTGATTGATATGCTTGAGCCCGAAAAAATCGGCGCAGACGGCATCACGATTTATGTAACGGGATTAAAAAAGCTTCTTAGGGATGCGGGAGTGAAAATCCTGTGCCCGGTTAAGCTGGTAGATGTCAATGAAACGGGGGCGGTCATATCGGATGACAGCGGGAATCGTACAATACCATGTGATACCGTTGTGCTGTCTCTAGGGGTAAAGCCCGACAGGGAGCAGGCCGAGGAGTTGGCTCTCGCGGCGGCGGAAAGCTACATTATCGGAGACTGCTCATATAGGGGCGGGACTTTATGGCGGGCTGTGCATTCCGGCTTCGATGCGGCGATGCGGCTTTGAACATCAGGGGGTGCTTCCGCGCCCCCCTTACTATAAGCGACCGGAGGAAAAAATGATTAAAGATCGGGAAATATGCGTAAAATCCTCGTTTGGACATACGATTAGAAACTGGTTTTTTTATCATGAACCCGGCACCGGGTTTCTGGCTGTCCTGTTTCCCGGAGCGGGCAACAGCTGCGATTTCCCACCGCTGGATTACGCGCGCAAAGCGGCGCTGGATCTTGGTTTTGACGTTTTGAGCCTCGAATACGGGTATTACAGGACCGGGAATCTTTACCGGCCGGATTTTATGAACGATATCTTAATTGAATGCAATGCTGCTGTAGACGAGTGCAGAAGCAATACAGAATACCAGAAGATTGTTTTCATCAGCAAGAGTATGGGAACCGTCGCGGCGGGCGAAATCGGCGGTCTGCCCGGCTATAAAGATGTTTTTCATGTTTTCCTGACGCCGGTTAAAAAAACGATCCCCTATATCAGGCGGGCGCCCTGTGCGGTAATATACGGAACAGCCGACCCGCTGCTTACAAAGGAAGACGCTGAGCTTATCAAGGGCATTTTACACGCTGATGTGCTGGAGATTGAAGGCGCAAGCCATTCGCTCGGGGACATGAGCAACTATAAAAAGTCTCTGGAGATGCTCAAAATCGCTACGGAGCACGTTGAAAAAACGCTCAGGTCCGTTATATCGGGATGAAAAGCTGAGGCTTGTTAACGGGAAGAACGGAATATGCAAGCGACATGCGCATGTCACCGGGCAATACTGTATTTTATAAGCAATCAGCTAATCAGCCGGAAGTACGCGCCTGATCGGCGTGGCTGCTCTTCCGGCTTTTTTCTTTTTTCTTAAACAGCGAATCAAATAAACTCCCCCGAAAAGACGCGGCCGAAACCGCGT
>JAAYJC010000003.1 GCA_012523085.1 Clostridiales bacterium | reverse complement strand
CCTCAATTTCCGATGGAATCATAATATCTCCTGTATAGAAAACATGACAGTTATTATTTGCATGTATGTAGATCAATTGATGCGTTTCATTAAGCTTCTCAAGAGCAGGAATAATCTTATCTTTTTTATTTATATCAATCAAGTTGTGCAGCTCAAATACCATTTGCGAAAACTGGCTGAGTACAGCTATCGGTGAATGATTTATAAAAGACCATTCAGCGCCTTCAACATCCATTTTCAGGATAATGTTATTTAGTCCTATATGTCTGTTTTCGCTAAGAATAGTTTCAATTGTTTTTAAGTCCTTATTTTCACATGCGGGATCACCGGTTATACCAGTATGGAAATAATGGAAATGCTTATTGTTCTGAGGCAATTTGGTGATGGTATGATCATATTGATATACTTCAAACCCTTTATTTGCCATATCCAAATCCCATGACACATCATTGGAGATACCGAAAGAGTATGCGATATTTGAATTTGTAAAGTCGTCCAGCATAACATACCCACCATCATGAGACCGGCCCAATCTCACAAATGAGTAACTGCCTTCCACATCCCTGACCTGCAAAAGCTTTTTTAGGTATGAAAAATATTGATATGTATAGCTTTCGGAGAAATCGGCACCGTTTGATTTTAAAAACTCATTTTGAACATAAGAATCGAGTCCATATGCGATACATCTTACATTTCTTTGTTGTGTTAGCATTGATAAAATTGACTGCTGTTGTTTTTGTATTTCATTGAGTAAAGGTAAGATGCTGCTGACGCTTTCTGAACCCAGAATATCGCTATGCCATTTCCGACGTATTTTCTTTAAAATACTTTTCATAATTGCAATTTTCACTTCTCCTCAAAAAAATTCTGCTTCCAGCATTGCGCACAACGTATGGTACACCGGAAGGTGCAGTTCCTGTATTTTATATGTTTCGTCCTCGGGTACGCTTATGCAGATATCGCATAACCCGGCGCATTTGCCGCCGCCGCGCCCTGTCAGGCCGATGGCCTTCATATTATTTGCTCTCGCCGCCATAACCGCATACAGGATGTTTTTGGAATTACCGGAGGTTGAAATGACGAGCAGCATATCCCCGGGTCTGCTGTAGCCGTATGTCATCTGCGCAAAGGAGACGGCCGCGTCCACATCGTTTGCAAATGCTGTGTTCAGCGCGGGCATCGAGGTTAAGGGTAAAACGGGAAGAGCGCCTTCAAGCTTTGAAGCAAGAAGCTGTCCTTCTTCACCGTATAGCTTGTAAAGCTGCCCTGCAAACCCGTCTTCGATCCGGCGGGAAAACAGAAAGGATTTCATCAGCTCGCCCGTAATGTGTTCGCTGTCGCTTGCGCTGCCGCCGTTGCCCGCAACAAGAAGCTTGCCTCCGGCTCTAAAACAGTCGCGCATGGCTTCAAAGACGGCGTCAAATTCTGTTTCACAGATACGCAGGGAAGGGTACCGCTCAAACAGCGAATTCCGAAGCTGATGCGTATTCATTACCTTTTTTTTCATCGTTCAACCCGCCCTTTCACCCATATCCGCCGTTTGCTTCCCGGCGGAAGAAAGAAATTTACAAGTTTGTCGCACCTCAGCTTGTGATTCTCGTCGTCATATCCCCAGAAATGCACTCGAGGCACTTCCTTCCATGTCCGTATGCCGTCTTCCTTCTGTTTTGTAAACCATACGCCGAAAAGGCGTTCAGCAATGTAACCCTGCGTCCTGGGAGCGATTGATTTATCTAATGAATCAAATTCTGTAAGTATCGAAAAAAGCCACGAGTAGTAGTCGTTAAAGACCTCTCTTCGCATGATATACAGGTTTCCGTAATATTCAAATTTTCCGTTCAGATAAAGATCTGCCGGAGTTAAATGTTCAGGGTATTTTTTTCCGATGATATCATAGACAAGCCGAAGATCGTCCACACGATGATACAGGCCGTAACGGTCCCAAACTGTTTTTCCCGTATATTCGGGTAATGGTGCAATGACATCTAAACCCTCTGCGGTGTTTTGCGAATAAGTATAATCAGCGGCTTTTGGAAATTTCCGTATGGTATAAGGTTTTTTCGTATCGGTCGATAAAAAATCCAGATATCTTCGGAACTGAAAAAAACCGACCGTATCGGTTTCATCCGGTTCGTTTTTCCAGACCCAATAATGAGCGCGAAGCTCGCTGTAGTTTTCCATATGGGATATATTGTCGCCATCGTTTTTGTCCGGGTTTATCAGAAAAAGAATGGATGAATTGGGCAAAAAAACATCCTTATGCGCAACAACAAAGAGCTTCGTCATATTATCACCAGTTAATATTAAATATGTAATTGATAAACTGAGTTACTAATAAAAGTAACGTTATTAATGGGTTTATGATACACTAAACAATGGAAAATGTCTATCTTTTTTTTCTTAAACTGACGGAGTATCAGGCCATTTGATTTATCAAACAGTGAAACTAAAGAAAAAGCAAAAGAACAGTCCGTTTTATTGGACAGTTCTTTTGCTATTGTGTATACAAGAACCGATATCGGTTATGTATGATGAAAGGATAGATCATCAATGAAATTTAGTATCCGGCACATCAGGGGTCATGTCGAGGTTTTTGATGCAAAAGGAAGGTTTTTATTGTCCGCCGATAACGAAACGGAGGCCGACAGGGAACTGAGAAAAATGAATGAATGGACAAAAGCGGATGCGGAAGTGCCGAATGCCGTGTATGCTTATTTTAGCTGAAATCATCAAAATGTTATGCCAAGTACCGTTATATCGTCATACTGTGTTATAGAAAGAAATAAACATAATGTCAAATAGATAAGGCCCGGTTAAAAGCGCTTTTAAGGCGCTTTTTTCATGCTGAAAATGTATATTATTATTTTGCGGCGACCCGAATAGAATGGGTTATAAAAATAAAAATAGAGAAGTTTTTTCATTATCTCATAATTCAACATAATTTTTCTTTTTTGTGATTTATTATAAATAAAAAGCACTAAAATATGATTATACCGATTTGGAAAAAAAGGAGATGCTGATATGCCGCGCGGAAAAACAAAGACGATTGCCGTATTGCTCAATGAGCTTGAGCTAAAAAAAGCCGAGCATCAGAAAAGAATCGAAAACTATAAAGCGAAGATCGCTCAGCTTGACAGCGAAATCAAAAACCTAAAGGATGCGCAAAAGCAAAAGGAACTTGAAAAGCTTATGGACTTAATCAAAGCGTCCGGTAAAACACCGGAGGAAGTGATCAGTTCACTGAGAGAAACAGGCTGATTGAAAAGGTAATTGTTTATTCGCCCTAACGCGTGAAAGCCATGTAAATGAACGTGAGTTTTAAAGCGAAGATCGCCGTCTCCTTTCGGAAATGGCGATCTTCGCTTTTACACCCGTTTCCCATAAGCATGGAAACGATTGCCGAAAAGCATATCGCAGGCAGAGGATAATCAGGATTATTTCATATCAACCAGCAGTTTTCGTTTCTTCCAGCGTCCGCTGTAGTAATAAATTCCTCCGATCAGCGCGGCGGTAATACCCGCTGCGGCACTGCCAAACCAAAAACCCATGACACCCATATTGAAGGTTATGCCAAGCAAGACCGCAAGCCCGATTCGCGTTATAACTCCGTCCATTATCCCGATCGCAAAACCTAATGACGCGTGCCCGAGGCCGTTGACAACGGCTTTGTACGGGGACATAAGGGCAAAGGTTAAAAAATAAACCGTAAGCACCCACATATAGGAGGGGGCCATTTCCAGCACTTCGGGATCACTGCTGAAAATCATGAAGACCTGCTTTGAAAAGACGATAAAGGGTATAGAGATAACGAGGAAAGCGCCGATACAGATCAGCAAAGTGGTATTGACAATGCGTTTGACCCGCTCAGGTTTCCCGGCGCCGAGGTTTTGTCCAATCATCGCCGAACCGGCGGTTCCGATAGAGTTGCTGATGATTGACATAACACTTCGAAGCTTATTACCGATTCCCGTAACGGCTGAGGCGACAACGCCGTAAGAGTTGATATGGGAATTAACAAAAAGCATCGAGACCATGACAGCCGCGTTTTGCAGGGCAAGGGGAATACCCAGCCTCGCAAGCATCTTAAGCTTTGCTTTTTCGATGGCAAAGCTCTTTGGCTTGAAATCAAAACCGAAAGATTCTTTTTTCTTATAAAGATAGATCAATGCAAAGATAAATGATACCGCCTGACCGATGATTGTTGCCAGCGCTGCGCCTGCAACGCCTAAATGAAAAACAGCGACGAACAGCAGCGTCAGGACAAAATTGACGACAGAAGCAATAGCGATAAAAACAAAAGGCCGTTTTGAATCACCCATTCCGCGCAATATCGCACTGATGCAGTTGTATCCGAATATGAAAAACAGACCGCAGAAGGATACATAAGTATAGCTCCTGGCTTGGCTGAAAACCGCCGCCGGTGTTCGCAGAAGCCTTAACATGATGTCTGCCGACCCCAATGCAATAAAGGACAAAACGATAGAGATGCTCAGAATAAAGGTAAACATGGTTCCAATCGTTCGGCTGATTGCTTTTTTGTTATCAAGCCCGACATACTGAGAGATCATAATTTGACCCGCACTGGCAAAGCCGAAGCCCAGCAACATACCAAATGACATCAGATCGCTGCCGATTGAAACGGCGGAAAGGCCTTCCTTTCCGATAAACTGTCCGACAAGGATCATATCCACGATGTTATAGGTGACCTGAAGCAGATTTGACAGAGCAAAGGGATAAGCAAACTTCAGGAGCTGGGAGGTTACATTTCCGGTTGTCAGGTTGTTAATCATGGCTTTGCTGGTGCTCATAAATAAAAATCCGCTCCGTTCCGCAGTATCGGAAAGAAGTGAACCGATGCCGCAATTCATAAGCCGTTTATACTGTACTCCAAATAAATCGAAGTAAGGATAAGCCCATATGGACTTCGAAAAAAACGGCCATAAGGGCTTTTTATTTTCCTATGAAAATAACATATTTAGTATATCATGTCCATGCAAATAAAGCAAATTCATTGTCTTCGGAAGCATAATAAGTTGACATAAATTAAAGAAAATACTATAATATATTAAGCGGTAAAACGTGAGCGCAAAAAGAAAAATGCAAGGTCGGTTCATAATCGGCGGGGGGGGTAAGCAGGCAGGCAAAGCCTAAAAGCATGGCTACAATTGAATCAAGCGCCAGACTTGATGCGCGCAAGTAAAGAGCATCAAGTTAACGAGGTCGGGGTTTATCGAAGTTTCGGCGGGTGCCCCGTGCTGCGGTTCATCAGCATTACAGGCTCTACAAATCCTCAAGTGATTGAAGGGACAAAAGAAGCCTGATTGAACCAGGAGTTTGACATATCGTGCGAATGCAGCGTATCAAAGGAAGAGACGATACAATAGTTGTCTGTACCATCTAAATTATCTATAGTGGACAGGAATTTTTGCAAGACGAGGCGGGGGATTGAAGAATACTGCATGTATTCCGATTGACATCAACGTAGTATTGAAAAAAGACAGCCAATATAAATAAGATTTAGGTATTACAGACACCAAGCATGCCGGCTGTTTTGAAACTTGGTGTGCTTTTTTTGCGCAAAAATACACCCGGTAGAAAGCCGCCGCGGATTTTACCGCCCGGCACCGCTGTCAAAAGGACAGCAAAAAATCTTGAGACGGGAGAATACATATGTGCGGAATCGTTGGTTATATCGGAGGCAATCAAGCCGTACCGGTTTTGCTCGAAGGCTTGAAAAAGCTTGAATACAGAGGATACGATTCAGCGGGAGTCGCGATCGGCGGCAGCCGGATATGTGTCAGAAAATACAAGGGAAGGCTGTCTGTTTTAGCGAAACACCTGAGTTCGGAGAATTTAGACGGCACGATGGGCATCGGCCATACCCGCTGGGCGACCCATGGGGAGCCATCGGATATGAACGCGCATCCACATATAAATAAAACAGGTGGTATTGCGGTCGTCCATAACGGAATCATCGAAAATTATATGCAGATCAAGGCGTTTCTAATAGAAAAAGGCTGTACATTTGTTTCGGAAACCGATACCGAGGTTCTTGCTCATTATATCGATTATTTTTATGACGGCGACTTGACAGAAGCGGTCAGAAAGGTCCTGCGAGAAATTCGGGGTTCGTATGCTTTCGCGGTAATAAGCGATAAGGAGCCGGATAGAATTGTCTGCGTCAAAAAGGAGAATCCTCTGATTATCGGTGCGGGGGAAGGCGAGAATTTCATCGCATCCGATATCCCGGCTGTACTAAATCAAACAAGGAATATCTATCTGCTGGAGGAAAACGAGCTCGCAGTCGTTAAAAAGGATCAGATCATTTTTTATAATGAGTCCGGCGGCGTTGTGGAAAAGGAAAAATTTGAAATTAACTGGGATGTGTCGGCTGCGGAAAAGGGCGGTTACGAGCATTTTATGCTCAAGGAAATCCATGAGCAGCCGAAAGCGGTCAGGGATACGATGTATGCCAGGGTTAAACGCGAAGAACCGGGTATCAAGCTGGACAAAATCACTCTGACCAATGAAATGCTCAGAAAAATCAGCAGGATCTATATTGTCGCCTGCGGAACGGCGTATCATGCGGGCATGGTGGCAAAGCAGGCACTGGAAAACATGACCGGAATTCCGGTGGAAGTGGCGATCGCTTCGGAATTCCGGTATGTTTGCCCGACGGTTAACAGGGATTCGCTGACCATCGTCATCAGCCAGTCGGGCGAAACCCTTGATACGCTGATGGCTTTAAAGGAAGCAAAGAAAAAGGGGTCCCGGGTTCTTAGCATTGTGAATGTCCAGGGCAGCACAATCGCAAGAGAATCGGACGATGTCCTGTATACAAGGGCAGGTCCGGAGATTGCCGTTGCCTCAACAAAGGGGTATACCTCGCAGCTGACCGCAATTTATCAACTGGCCCTTTATCTTGCCTGCTTGAAAGGCTCTCTATCCGAAACGGAAATTGAGGAAATCAAATCGGAAATGCTAAAGCTGCCGGAAAAGATTGAGAAGATTCTGGAGAAACAAGAGGAGATACGCAGCTTCGCAAAGCAATATGCATCGATAGAAGATGTGTTTTATCTCGGCAGGGGATTGGATTACGCGCTAGCGCTGGAAGGCTCATTAAAACTCAAGGAGATCAGCTATATACATTCGGAAGCGTATCCGGCCGGTGAACTGAAGCATGGTACGATTGCGCTGATTGTCCCTGGTACGGTTGTGATAGCGATACTTACCCAAAACGCGCTGTATGAGAAGATGATCAGCAATATCCGGGAAGTCAAGGCAAGAGGCGCTTTTGTGCTTGCAATCGCACAGGAAGACATGGGTGAGGTAGAGTCCGTTGCCGATCACGTGATTTTTATTCCCAGAGTGGACGCCCGGCTCGCACCGGTTGTTGGCATTGTGCCAATGCAGCTGCTGGCCTATTACATGGCCGCAGAGCGCGGTTGCGATGTCGACAAACCGCGAAACCTGGCAAAGTCCGTTACCGTAGAATAAAACCCTGTCCGCTAAGATCGCAAAACGAGTTGTAAAAATGAGAAGGCATGATGAGGGAGCTGCTCCCTTCATCATGCCTTTGGCTATATATCGTGCTTTGCCCGGCGGTTTAGTCTATTCTCCTACCTTTAAATTGAAAAGTATAAATTTTATATTAATTGTGGTCATGCGGGCGTAAAAACGACCGCATGACCACAATACTGTTCTTCAATTTAGTTAAAGAATAGTTTTGAACTTATAGATGAAGCAAGCTGCTTGTATTTTCTTTCTCAGACAGTATTTGTCGGAACAGAGGCAAGAGGGTGAGAGTTTTGCGTATTTTGCGAAGACGTGCCTCCGCTTGCGGGTATTTGATAGGGTAGGATTTCACCCTGTTTGATCAGCGAGATAAATATATGGGCTAAAAGCGGATCAAACTGGGTACCCGCATTGTCTTCAATTTGGCGCACGGCATAATCGATTGACATAATGTTCCTATACGGCCTGCTCGTGGTCATAGCGTCAAAACTGTCGGCGATGGCGAGGCAGCGTGCCGTGACCGGGATTTCCTCGCCGGAAATTCCGCGCGGATAACCCTTGCCGTCCCAGCGTTCATGATGGCCGACCACAGCGGGAATCAGGTAATCCATTGAAGGCAGGTGCCGGATGATGTCAATGGAGTTGTTCACATGATTACGAATCAAGGCAAACTCGTCTGTTGTCAACGAGGATCTCTTGCTTAAAAGATGCTCCGGAATGCTGATCTTTCCAATGTCATGCAGCAGTGCCGCTTCGTAGATGATGCCGATTTGTTCATCATTGATACCGGCAGCGGTGGCAAGTATCGACGCATACCGCGCTACATTGAGGCTGTGGTTGTAGGTATAATGATCTTTCGCGTCTATGGCAGCGGTCAGGGCGAAGATAGTGGTGGAATGGGTCCGGTATGTACTTTCGCTTTTGCCCTTCTTGCGTTCAACGATATCCATGGCGCGTTCGGATATTCTTTGGAGTCCTGGCGATGTGCCTTTAAACAGGACAACCTTGCTTTTTCCGGTAGTTTTCGCATTGTATACAGCAAGGTCGGCATTTTCGATCAGCTCTTTCGGCGTCGAAGCCGCATAAGGACTTACACATATTCCGCAGCTTGCGGTCAGGGTTTTTCTATCCCGGCGGTCCGGCGCGTTGTTTAAAGCTGCAATTTGTCTTTGGATCTCGCCGGCCAGCGTGGTTGCCTCGCGTCCGTCGTAATGCGGGAGAACGATTGCGAATACCTTTCCGCTGTAGCGGAAAATCGTACCTGAATTTCCGACGCACCGCGTAATGATGTCCGCAACGGCACGCAGGGCAAAATCACCGTCTATGGAACCGTAAAGCTGGTTGTAGAGCTTGAAATCGTCAAGGTCAACATACATTAACGCAAGCGAATCGTTCCGGCAGATTTCAAACTCGGTATTAACCTTCTCCGCAAAGTACCTGTAGTTATAAACATTTGTCAGACTGTCGATTCTGGCTTCCCGAAATACGCGTTCATATAGACCTGCGTTTTTTACGGCGATCGAAGCAATTGAGCTTACCGCTGTCAGAAAACCCACTTCAGCATAGCTCATCGATCCGCCGTGCTCCTTGGCTGTCAGCAGAACGAGCCCTGCAATATCGTTTTGATCTCTCAGTGCGACCAGGCACAGCAGGTTTAAATTCCTGATCAGATCTTTTTCCGCCTCCCACATCGACAGGTAGTAGGGCGTGCGCTTGAAATCACTGATCATGATATAGGATTCGCATTCGCTCAGGTATTTCAAAATGGGACTATCGTCGGCAATTTTGAAATTCAGTGAATTCAAAGCACCCGAACTATGTTGCGGATAGTACCCCCCCTCGTCAGGCAGGCAGACATAAATGTGCTCCACCGGAATCTCTGCTTTGATCACATTGACCAGCTCATCCATAATTTCACCGGTGCTCAATGTATGCGCGACCGCGTCGCTGAAAGACTTCAATAGGCGGCTCTGTTGTTCCTCACGCGTAAAAAGCACATCGATCACTTTTGTCATCACAAAATAAACAACACCGATCAGTAAGGCGAATAACATAACGACGCTGGATGTGGCGGTTGAATCGTTGACCGGGAAATTGCTTGCGATAAAGTTTTTGATCGGATCAATAAAGTAGGCCGACGCCAACGTGCAGATAAAGGCCGAAATCACCAGAACCACGGTTTTGGAAACCAAAAGCGTCATGCGGAACATGCGCTTTTTGTACAGCGCAGCCATCATCAGGCCGGCAAAACCGATACCTGCCAGCGCGTCCCAAGGGAATGTGTTTCCGGGAATAATCTGGACCATATTGCCCAGAGCGATGATCACACATCCGGCGATAATCGATTGAATGCCTGGAACGCGCATTCCTTTGCTTTTGATGGCATCCAGCAGTATTTTGATGATAGAAAGCACAATACATAGAAAAAAACCACAGACAACATAAACCGGCCATTTTATGGTATACAGGTATACAATTCCCCCGTCAGGCCGCGTCATAATGGTCGGCGGTGATAAAAATACGCCGAGGAGGGTAAGGATAAGCACAACAACGGTTCCGATAGACCATAGATATTTCAGCAAAATCGCCTTGACACTCATAAAACTGCATACGAAGAAGTAGATCAGAACAGCAAGAGAAAACAACGAAAGGAGCGACACATAAAACCAGAACGACACGCCCGGATAGACCTGAAGGCGCATCAAAATAGATCCGCCCGACCAGCAGATAAAGCCAAACAAGACCGTCATAAACGATTTAATTTCCGGTGTTTTCTTTGCTGCCGCAAACACGGTAAACATTAAAACCAAAAAACACAGGGCCAGGAAATTGACATACAAATACGGAACGGGTGTCATTTCTTGACTGCCTCCTCACGCACGCCGGATCTGATTTTTGACTGATATTTGATTAGCTCGGCGATATCGATATTGCTCGGATTCATCTTCGGAAGTTCCCGACCACAGAATTTGCTGTATTGGTCGATGGAACCGTATTTCAGGACGGTAATTTTAAGAGGTTCCAATTCCAATAATTTCCTCAAGTCGTTGTAGTCGCTGTCAAAGTATTTAAAATAGACCGAAAGGTGCTCCAGCAAAGTTGCCTTGTTGACAACATCAAGCTCCTGCGCTTCGGGTAGAATTTCAATGTATAAGTGGAGATAAGGATTTCCGTTATCGTCGTACTCTTTTTTCGCCAGCCATTGTCCGATGCCGACCCTTGACAGCCTGATGACCTCTTCAATCGACTGTTGCGTGATGCGCGTAAAACCGGCGATATCGATCATGTTCGGTATCCGGTCGATAAAAGTGAATCTCGGCAGGCGGTCCCCTTTACCCGCGCTGACGCAACGATATATGTCGCCTATCCGGTAGCGCATGAAAGCGCCGCCATGAAAAACGCTGATCACCAGTTCATAATTTTCACCGGCAATCACCTCGTCCATTAGGCAGGTGCGCGGATTATAACCGGAACAGCTGAGATTTTTCATCATCTCCGTTTCCGGAATAAATTCATAAAAACAAGTGTCCGGGAAGAACACCATGCCAAGATGCTCCCAGCTTTCAACACCGATGCATGTCGACTCTGTGCCTGCCGCAAGCTCGATGGGCACTCTTTTCCATGCTTTTAACAGCCTTTCTCTGTAGCATTTGGCGTCCGTTCCGGTGCAAACGAAGCCCTTGAGCCTGAAAATGTCGCCGGGCTCCACCTGCTTTGAATCTCTCATCCCGATATACTTGGATTTTAGATAGCGAAAACCAAGCAAAGGAGAGACCCGAAATTTCTTTTTACCGGCTCCGCTTGATTTGGAAAAATTGGATGTAATATAGTTTGCGACGCTTCCTATAGCAAAGAAATAATCGATTCCACCCCGAAAAGCCATCTCAAAGCCCCTTTTGATTCTCTGACTGAAGGTGAAAAGAGATTTTTCGTTGTTGTCGGGGAGCCAATTGAGGTCGATATCTTCAGCCAATAATGACGGCATAAGTCCGGTTGCATACGGAAGCGGCGCTCCGCCGTATAAAATCCTGTCGCCTTTTCTGACATTGACAGCGCCTTTTTCGTCGCAGGAGCAAAGGATCATGACGGACAGAATATTATGCCGGTATGTATTGAGCATCGCGCGTGTATACGGGGCAAGCTTAATCGGCCGCAAACCGCCTTCCCATGTTGTTTGTATCCAGGTAACGGGCTCCGCCGGCAGCATTTCCGTGCGTTTAGACAACAGCGTTTCCGCGTAATCCTCATAAGTCGTCAGCGGCATCATTTCTCTCAGCTCGTCGACTGTTTCCGGATTTTTGTTTTCCAGAAGCAGCTTACCGAGCCCGGAATTTTTCCAAAGTTGCATCTGCTCTTGCATCAAGCGGTGCTGAATGAACATATATTCTGTTATGGTCAGATCAAGAAAACCGCAGTACTCTTGCCAGAGTTCTTCTTCAGTGGTTTTCTTCAACTTGTCCTGAAACTTCATTGCGATGCTCCTTAATCATATTGATGAAAAGCAAGATCGAATACTCGTTGGGTTCGGAATCAGAAACGGCGTATTGTGCCGGTAGTTATCGTATCCGTCAAGAACCTTTGGAAAGACAAAGATATCCTCATAAAATGCCAGAAGAATATTCATCAGTATTGCTGTCGCAGCGAACAATAGCGTTATTCCTGCGGACAGCCAAAGCAACAGATACAGAGGGATAAAAAACAGAACGCCGGGGTGCCGGCAAAGTGCATATACGCCGCCTGTCCGGACAGATCTTTTTTCCCCTTGGGTGGCGTAGGCCTCTTTCACGGGTAAAGCGAAAAAAAGCGAATATAGGGTTAAAAGCAAAAAAACAAGCGCAAACGCGCCGCAAACCAGCCTCGGAACAATCGGTAGCGGCGAAGATGGTTCGATAACGGCGGATAAGACGGTATAAATTACGAGTAATAGTAATCCCAGCGGAAAGCAAAAGCGCAAAAACCTGCGGTGAAACAAAACGTCGTTTGCATCCCCGAGGAAGAAAAAAGCAAAAGCGAGGGGAGCCCATAACGCCATTTTATTGCGTCCCTTCCGTAAAAAAGAAGAATATAATGCATCGGTTTTATGCATTATGTTAAATTATAGTACATATTTTTGCATTTTTCAATACGAAAAATGCAAAAATATGGTACGAAAAATCACATTATCAGGAATGAATCAATATTTTGTGAAAAACGTTAACGTAACCACAAGTAATTGCGTTTAAATTGAAACCGTTATCGATGAAAATAAAAAATTATTTTTCTTGAATTCAATTTATATTGTTACGATTACGGATAATGCGATACTTATCTCGAAATATCTAAATATGTAACAGAATATGACGATACGAGATTTGAAACCGGATTAGCCGGTTTCGTTGCTCGGGTTTACCTATCACAGCGTGGATAACAGGGCTGGGAAATGATGTGTTCTAAAGTCGTGCGCCGTTAATATAAAAGCTCGCCGGATATACGAGAGTGTCCTTCATCCCGCATGTCTTGCTTGAGCTTCCGATGGCGCATATTGAAGCATCAGAAACCGCATTTTCATTATCATTATCGGATTTTATGTCCGGAAAGCTGAGCACTTAAGGAAATATCCATAAAATCCGGATATGTTTCGTTACCTCCGTGTACGAAGCCGCGACATCAAAACGCAGCGGAGAGCAATACCGCTATGGCATGGAAAATCCCCGCCGTCCATAAGGATGCGTCCGACGCCTTCGGCGAAGGTGTCACAGTCGGATTTGCTTTCCATTTCCTTGATGATCTCATATCCGTACATTCGGCGTCCTTCCAGAAGCATAGGCACAAGCATCGGCGTCGAGCCTGTCAACAATTGCATAAAAAAACGCCGAAGACGATTGTCAACGGCATCAAATATGTAAAGACTTTACCTAAAGTAATATCTGCGCAGCTTTCGATATCCGGTTTTTTGCTCGGCTCTTTTATAGAATATATTTGTTTACTCTTCGCAGTCTTTACATGTCCCGTGAAAAACCAATTCGTGATAATCAATCTGAAAGCCGAAGAGCGCTGAGGCTTTTTCGTTCAGGGAATTTTCTTCACTGAACCTGTGCATATCGATGACTACGCCGCAGTGTTTGCAGATAAAATGCGGATGCGGTTTTGCATTGCTGTCATACCGCTCCTGTCCGG
>JAAYJC010000153.1 GCA_012523085.1 Clostridiales bacterium | reverse complement strand
TCCTCCGGTACCGTATTGACATGCGGCTCCGCTATACCGTCAGCGTCCATGCGAAAAACTTCCGGGCAGATTTCCACGCACAGGCCGCAGGAAATACAGCCGTCTTTGTCTACAAATGCTTTCATTATGCTTCCTTTCCGCCGCTGCGCCGCGGCTGATTGCTTTAAAACGCAAAATTTGTTTGTGTGTTTTTGCTTAAAAAACATTATGCTCAACGAGTCTGCCGAGCGGTATCTGCTTTCTGACCTGGGGCCTGTCCAGATAATGTATATCCGCGGTCATTTGCGCTTCGTTTACGCTCTCGATATAAACGGGTTTATGCTCAAAGGTTACATTGGCCATGATGGGCGACTTTGCGATTTGCTTTGCTCTTTCCGGGTCCATTTCATTTTCCTCCCCACAGCCCCGCATAGCGGGGTTGTGATATGCTGTACTTTGGTTAGTGGGGCACAGCCCCGCTGTGCGGGGCACAAGCCCCGCTGTGCGGGGCTGTGATATGCTGGTCTAAATTCGATCTTAGCATTTCCCTATTGCAAAATTATATGAATCGCCGGTATAGCAAAATTATATGAAGCACCGGTATTGAATAAAGCGGCATTTTAATATAAAATGCATGCATTGCACCCGGAATCCATTTTACACGCGGATGATCACGGTGTCAAATTATCCTATTATTCTACAAATAAAAGAATAGGTTTGTAAGCCGCGGGCACAAAAAGAGGCTGCCCCGACAGCGCATCAGGCCAGCCCTATCCTTTTCAGGACTCTGTTTTCTCCTCTCCGTCTTCAAGCGGAAAGCTTCTTATGATCACCCTGCCGCAATGATAGCATACTGCCGGAGAGTCGTCGGATGACTTTCTATATATTCTGCTGCCGCATAAACGACAAATGTACATAACCGTATCGTTCATTGTCTATCCTCATAGTCGTATGAATTTGCTGCCGCCTACACCATAAGTATATGCAAAACCATGTTCACTGGTTAATCCGAACGGCGAAAATGCATTTAAAGCACAATGCATTTATGCACAAAGCATTTTAACCTGTGCGTTTTACCAGAAAAAGGAGAGCACAAAGTTGAACTTATTATTAAATGCAGAGATGTGCGTTTTTTCCGTAACCGCTTTGCTTGCCATATGGATATCGCTCAGGAAAGCGGACGATAGAAAAAGCCTGAACTTCCATCTGTTTTCAATGCTCTTATGCCTGACGGTTTTTTTGCTCATTACCGATCTTCTGACCAGAGTGGAGGGCTGCGCGGGCACAATCTATTATCTGATCAACGCGATCGGCAATTACCTGCTGTTTTTTTTCGGGCCGTTACTGCCGATTTTGTGGCTCTTGTATGTGCATAATCAGATTTTCAGCGACGATCGGGAGACGATCGGAATTTTGCGGCTGTTACTTATCCCTTTCGGCATTAACGCTGTTTTGTTGATCGGAACACAGCTTTTCGGCTGGTACTATTTCATTGATTCGGATAATATCTACCGCAGAGGCAGCTTATTTTTTATCCCGGTAGTTTTGGATCTTGCGATATTTTTCTCCGTCTATCTGCTGCTGATTATTAACCGGAAGCGCATTGAGCGCAAATACTTTCGTTACCTGATGTTTTTCGGCGTTCCGCCGCTGATTTGCGTGATATTGCAGACCCTGTTATACGGAACGGCGTTTATCTTGAACGGAATCGCACTGTCGATAATCATCATCAACATCTACACACAGAACACAAGAATGAACATCGACTATCTGACCGGCGCGTTCAACAGAAAGCAGCTTGACCGGTATCTTGCCGACAAGATCCGCAAAAGCGCCGGTGACAAAACATTCTCGGTGATAATGCTCGATATGGATGGATTCAAACGCATTAACGACAGCTTCGGACACGCTGCCGGGGACGACGCGCTGAAGACACTGGTCGGGCTGCTGAAAAAGAGCACACGCCAGGGGGACTTTATCGCCAGATACGGCGGTGATGAATTTTATATTGTCATGGACATTTCGGATATGGCGGCATTGCGGGTAGTGGTCGACAGAATTCATGACTGCGTTCGCACCTTCAACGAAAGCGGTGAAAAACCCTATCGGCTGAGCTTAAGCATGGGCTATATGCTATACGATACCGAAGAAAAACCGGATGCCGACGCTTATAAAGCGCAGGTCGACAAACAGATGTACCTGAGTAAAACCGGACAGGCAAAACAGGGGGGCGGTTAACACCGTCCCCCTGCATCTGTGCGCTGTCATTTTGTGTGCCGGATTCCAAAAATCAGTTGTAGCTGCTATAGCTGTCCCAGGTCCAGCCGTCGGGCTCTGCACCGGATTGCTGATGGCTTGCCTGTATCGCCTCAAATTCGGGCCTTAAAACAAACCTGAGACCCTGATACTGAGGGCCGGTGCCGCTGAGAAGCGTAACCATAAGCCGCAGCTCAGCGGAACCGGGTGTCTGCCCATTGTAATTGCCCGGGAGCGTGCCGTTATAGACATAATAGGTGCTGCCGGGCGCCGCCGGTGCGGGTGTCCATGATGTCCAGTTTCCGGAACCCTGATCGGCAGGGGATATGATGACATTGGTATTGGGATATCCCGAATCCTGCCATGTCTGGCTGTATGGAACATAGGTCTGCCACACACCGGTAAGCTTTACGCGAAGCATGATATCTTTTGACCCGGTATTGTTTATTATGTAGTCAATATAGCTGCTGTCGCCCGGTTTCCAGCCGCCGGAACCGTTTCGGAGCCCGCATTCTAAATAGAAAAGGTCATAACAATTGTGGATCTTCTGCGGCGGATCTTTTTCTACACAGATTTCTTCGGGTGTAATGTCTTGAATTTTGATATAATTGATATCGAATGTGATGCTGTCCGGAATCGCAATGGTTACCGATTTGTTAACCGGCCCTGTAAGCGTCCCGTTTACCTTAGACCAGCTAATATTGTCTGCACTGACATACAGCTCGGCTTTATCGCAGTCGCAATCCTCATTTTCATAGCCGCCGGTTACGATTTTAATCTCTCTAGTTCCGGTACCGGCTTTCATCGGCTCACTTAATTGCAGAATCAGGTATCCGCCGCAGCCTAGTGTAGAGAAATCCTTGCGATTCTCAGGTTTATTATCAAGGGATATGAGGTCTTTGATGTAGGAATATACTTTATCATCCGGACGATTGCCGAAGTACCGTGGACCACTTAGCTCCTTTTGATCACGCTCTAAAACAATGTAGGATATCATACTGTAGGTTTGCCCTGTGCCGGGATCCGATATAATTCTGTCCGCTTCGATGTTTACCGTTCCGGCGGTAAACACCGTTTCGGCAAGATCAGCTTCGTCCGTAAACCAGGCCATCGTGTAACCCGCAACCAGCATGGAAAGCAGAACAGCCGCCGCGAGAACCGCTTTGAATTTATGCCGCATTGTTAAAATCCTATTCACGCTTATCCCACCTCCTTGTGTTCTGCGTCCGAGATCATGTTCAAGTTAACAGTTATTTGCCGACAGGCAATTGACTGTTGGCAATTGCCTGTTGGGTTATTTTCCGTTTCCGGTTTTCTTTTTGCCGCCAATGCGCAGAAGCGCGATGAAGCCGGAGAGGGAAAGCGCGATAAGCGCAATATAGCAGGCGATAGGGGAATCGTCTCCGGTGCTCGGGGAGACTACCGTGCCGGATGCTCCGGGATCGGGTGTGGGCGCGAAACTTGCTTCCGGTACCGGGTCATCGGTTATCTCGATTTCCGGGGGTTCGCTTTCCGGCGGATTGGTTACATCAATCGGCGGAGAGTCTGAAGTCGGCGGGTCAGAGGGCGGCGGGGTTTCCACGCTGACATAGGCGGTCATAAATACCCATTTGACGTCCATCGATGCTTCCTGATACCGGTTGTCTGCTTCCCCGGGCATGTAAAACGCAAAGTCGAGGATGATATTATCATTCGGTTCAAGCGTGCCGACAGTGATATTCTCCTTCGCGGCGGCATCGCTGAAGCTGCATTCCGACATCAGGTAGTCCGTCTTTTCGCGCTCCTTAATCGAAATGGTAGAGACATCGGCAAGATTTCCGCCGTTCGGTGAAATCTCGTTGGATACTAC
>JAAYJC010000152.1 GCA_012523085.1 Clostridiales bacterium | reverse complement strand
TTATGAACTGATAGACGCCTGCGACCTCGTATGGGGTAAAGATGACACAATAACGGACATCGCAAAGGAGGAGCTCGGGCCTTTCTTCGCGGGAAACAGGACCGCACGCGAGACGGCAAACAGGATACAAAGCCGCGTGCAGCTGTATGTGGCGGAACGAAAGGGTTGACGGATTGAAAGGAAGCTCACTCAAAAGCAAAACGGACCGTCCGGAAAGAAGGGTCATATATGCGCCTTACTCTGTCGATCAAAACACTGTTTCACCCACCGGGGTTATTGGCCATTGATTTAATATGACGAAGGGGGTTTGTAACCAATGTCAAGCATAATGCTAAGCCATGTTTCGTATACATACCGGGGCGCGCAGACCGCGGCGGTCAAAGGGGCGAGCTGTACGTTTGAGCCCGGGCTGCTTTACGCCGTCGTCGGGCCCAGCGGCAGTGGGAAATCCACACTGCTTTCCATGCTCGCGGGGCTCGACCTGCCAACGGAAGGTGAGGTTACCTTTGACGGAAGAAATCTTAATGATCTGGATCTTGACCGATACCGCCGCGAGAGCATCGCAATGATCTTCCAGGCCTTTCAACTGTTTCCGCTGCTGACGGTTTTGGAAAACGTCTGTTACCCGATGGAGCTTTGCGGCGTAAAGCCGGCAGATGCGCGGGAGCGCGCTAAAATTTTGCTGGAACGTGTGGGCATAACGAAAGACAAGCATAACCGGTTTCCGTCTAATCTGTCCGGCGGAGAACAACAGCGGGTCGCCATCGCCAGAAGCCTTTCAGCGGGCGCAAAAACGCTGCTTGCCGATGAACCGACGGGCAATCTGGATGTGGCGAATACAGAGAAGATCATGGAGATACTCCAGGGGCTTTCGCACAACGACGGCTGCTGTGTAATCGTCGTTACCCACGACCAGGAGGTATCCGGTATTGCCGACGTCGTGTTTACGATGAAGGACGGCGCGCTTATGGTACAACAAACCGATAAAAACTGAAGCTGAGCGCCGATTATATTGTATTACGGATTGTTATTTACGCGAAGCGGTTCTGCTTACGGGCGCTCCGCTTCTGATTCCGGCGATATCGGTATTGTTCCCGCCATATCGTTGTTTTTCATAAGTTGGTATGCTCTCAGGCATACGATCACAGCTTCCTGCCTTTGGGCATTCCGGCCGGGCGCAAAGCACCCGTTACCGATGCCGTTCATAATCCCGGACTGCGCGCAAACATATACGCTTTCTTTTGCATACGCGGCGATGGATTCGTCGTCTTCATAAACAGGTATTTGAACCACAGTACAATCCCTGTCGGCGTCAATGGCCTTGAGCGTTCTTACCATCACCGCGGCCATCTGCTCTCTGGTCAGGCAAGCATCCGGATCAAACCGGTTTCCGCCCACCCCCTGCACAAGGCCGAGCCGGCAGGCCTCGCTTACCTTGGGATTTTGCGTATCGGCAAAGACCGGCGCACTTTCTCCGGCGCTATAGCCCGTATACGCCTGATACAGCATAACGGCCAGTTCGGCAAATTCCTCTCGGGTTATTTCTGCGGACATATTTCCCCTGATCGTTTCCGATATCAGCCCCAGTTCATATGCCCGGTCAAGCTCCGGATTTGCCCATGATGCGCTGCCGAGATATTTGGATGTCCCGCTTGAAAGCTCATTGGACCACTCGGAATATACCCGGCTCTCGCCCGCACCGCCTGTTTGTTCGTAACAAAAACGAACTTTGTATGTAAAATTCCTGTCGTTCACGCCGGCCTCGGTCAATTCCCCGACATTATCCAGTTCAATATAGAGATAATAGGTATCGGGCACATCCGGAACCGCACTTCCTTGAAAGATCTCAAGGTAACCGTTTCCCCCGCCGCCCGAGCCCCAGTCCTGCGCGTCAAGCTTTCCGCAATATTCCAGCCTTACTGCGCCGTTTTCGGGCCTTGTTTCATCGAGGTCCAAAACCTGCCGGGGAACGGTAACCTTCAGGCAAAAATAGGGCACCTTATTCTGTGTCGTTAAAAGCTTAAGGTCCGAAATCACCGGAGCCTCCAATTTTTCCGGCAGGCCCGGACTCGCATGAGCCCTGACCGAAAACAGGTTCATTGCCAACAGCAATGACAAGGTAAAAAATAATAATCTGCGTTTCATGAATACTCCATCTCCGCCCGACAACG
>JAAYJC010000151.1 GCA_012523085.1 Clostridiales bacterium | reverse complement strand
TCAGCATTGAAGATTTGGGCGAAATTGAGTTTCTGGCGATACCCCATCTTGTTTCGATGGACGACAATGAAAATTCCATCGAAGAATCAAAAAAGCTCTGGGAAAAATGTTTTGTAGATGATTCGATCAAACGTCTGAAAGACATTTGCGGAACCGATGTGCTTTACGCGCTGTTTTGCAATACATATGACCCCGAAACGAAAATGGTTTCCTATGACATAGCCTGCATCAATCCTTCAAAAGCTTCGGCGCCAGAGTTTCGCGCCATTACTATAAGACCCTCGAAATACGCCTTGTTTTCCGGCACATATCAAGCACCTATGACTATGAAAGAGGCTTATTCCCGATTCAATGATATCTTTTGGGGTGAATGGCTGCCGAAAACGAACTACAAATCTGTAATCGATTATGACATACAGAGCGGCTCGGCCTCCATAGAGTTATATGACCCTCCGGATGTAAACGCAGCGGCGTTTTCCATAAAAATATGGTATCCGATTACTAAGAAAGAGCAGGAGAACATATGAAATGGCATGAGCTTTTCCCACATGATAAAAAACCCACACTCGAGGACATCTCGACATATGTCGGGACTGTTAAGGGATTATGGCTGTCACTGATTTCCTATTTTGAAACAGCATATAAGACCGGGCCGAAGCTGGCTTACAGCGGCTGCAGCGGGATGCCCGGCTGGAACATTAAATTTCAAAAAAGCGGGCAGGCTTTTGGGACATGGTATCCGCATCAAGACGCGCTATATGTGATGATTGTCGTCAGCTATAGGCTGGATTCGGAAATGAAGCGAATTCTGCCCGAACTATCCGATTATACGGCTGATTTGTACCGCGAAGCAGACGATTATATGAAAATGGGTAAATGGATGATGCTGAAAGCAGACAATGCGCGGATATTCGAGGACTACAAAAAGATTGTCGCAGTCAAATTACCGCCTAAATATGAATTCTTGCCTGTTAAAAGCGGCGAAACAGCTGTGAAATAAAGGATTTGCCGCATGACACACTGCGTGAGATTTAAACCATGGCATGACTCCCGGTATTCCCATATCCGGTCGATATTTTCTCATTGATTCTCGTCTTCATAGACTATTTGACCATCGATAATCGTATACAGGCATCTTGTAAATGTTTTCATCGGGTTATCATCAAAAATAGCGATGTCCGCATCTTTACCCTCTTCTATGCTGCCGACACGGGACGATACATTGCAGATTTCAGCGGCATTAATGGTTATGGCCTTCAGGCCTTCATCAATGCCCAATCCCTCTTTTGCGGCAATTCCCGCGCACAAGGGCAGGGACTGTATGACGGTGACGGGATGGTCGGTGGTTATGGCGACCTTAATTCCCGCCTTATGAAGGATCCCGGCTGTTTTAAAATCCAGATATTGGACTTCGGTTTTATTTCTGGAAGCAAGGCTCGGCCCGACAATTGCCGGAAATCCCGATCTGTGAATTTTATCCACAATTAAATGCCCCTCGGTACAATGATCAAGCGTCAGCCTTAAATCAAAAAGCTTTGCTATCCTGATCGCCGTTTGAATATCATCAGCCCTGTGTACATGCGCTTTTAACGGTATAGCCTTGTTCAAAACAGGCAGCCAGCATTCTTTGCGAAAGTCTTCCGTAAAGGTATTTCCGCAGGTTAATGCGGAGTTTTTGCTGTCCGCATATTGCCTTGCCTCGAAGAGTTCCTCCCTGAGCATTGCTCCGATCGTCATTTTTGTCGAGGGCATCTGGTTGTTGTTCCCGTAATTCACTTTCGGATTTTCGCCGAAGGCTATTTTCATGGCAGCCGGCTCCAGTACGGTCATATCGTCTATGCATCGGCCGTTTGTCTTGATAAAAGCGAACTGCCCGCCAACCACATTTGAACTGCCGGGGCCTGTCATGACCGACGTTATGCCCGTTTTAATGGCATTATGAAATCCGGAATCCATCGAATTTATAGCATCAATGGCCTTGATATAGGGCGTCACGGGTTCTGTTGTTTCGTTTGAATTGTCGCCGACCTGCCCCCTTTTTTCTTCAAACAAGCCAAGATGGCTGTGCGCATCTATCAGTCCCGGCAAAACCCAGCAATCCTGCGCGTCTATGACGATATCGTCCGTATT
>JAAYJC010000249.1 GCA_012523085.1 Clostridiales bacterium | reverse complement strand
GGAGGTTGTTGATGACGACAAGACAGATGATACACCTGAGAACAACACATCCAAAGCACCCGGTAGTGAAGCAGAGGAGAAAGTGACAAATGAGCACGAAAAGGCAGAAGCAAGTAAAATACCGGGATTCTAAATGAGACTTATTACCCTCGGTTCATCATCGGCCGGTAATGGCTATTTACTCCGCGCCTCCACAGGGGAGACCCTGATATTGGAGGCGGGAGTAAAACTCGCCATTGTTAAGCAGTCAATGAATTTCAACCTATCGGATATTACAGGGTGCCTGCTGAGCCATTCACATAAAGATCACAGCGGACACGTAGCTGAGTATCACAGGGCCGGTATTAAATGTTACATGAACCAACACACCAGGGATAGTAATTTTAAAGGTTACAGCTCATATAATGTATTTACCCTTCGGGCAAAACATACTTACCAGATAAGTACATTTAAAGTGCTTCCGATAGAATTGGTCCATGACGTGCCAAATTTCGGGTACCTCATAGACCACCCGGAGTCAGGTTTATTCTGCTTTATAACGGACACGCATTACTGTACTTACAAGTTTCCGGGGCTGAACAATGTTATTATAGAGGCCAATTATAGCGACGAGATAGTTAACAAGAAGCTCGCCGAGGGTACCGCTAATTTATATGTCCGCAACAGGGTAATAAAAAGTCATATGGAGCTGCAGACAACGCTCAACTTTCTACGAGCCAATGACCTCAGTGCTGTTAATAACATAGTACTCATACACCTCTCGGACAGCAATAGCGACGCTGCCTTATTTCAACAGCAGGTACAGGAAGCAACAGGCAAAAGCGTATATGTAGCGACACCAGGCATGGACATACCATTTAACAAAACAGCATTTTAAGTTATGAATAACATGATAATTATACCGGCTATCTACGAGGGCAGCAGGGACCTGAAAGACAAAACGAAGAAACTAACATTCGGGACCAACGAGGTGACACCAGAACAGGCAGCTAACCTTCAGCTTATGGTACAAGAGTTTTGCTACCTCGCCGTCAAGATGGAGCCGTTCACAGGCGAACAGCAGGAGGTGATAAACGACCTTAAGAGTGACATTGACGCCTTCGGTAAGTCACCAGGCCAACGCATGAGGGCAGTCCTCTATCGGCTATGGGAGCAAGTACCGGAAGGTTATGACGACTTCAACCTTTATTACCAGTTCAAGATGGAGCAGCTCATTAATCATATAAAGACAAAGCTACATGATTAAGATAATTTATAAGATTATACGCCGATGGATCCGCACAAGACGACGCAACAGAAAAGTGAAAATTATTTATGGCACAAAACCGACGACATAATGAGACGACGAGGCTACTCACCTGAATATATCCTTTACCGGCAGGTAGCGTATTACCTGAAGGTGCAATACCCGAAAGTTATATACCGTTTTGACTATGCAGGCCTTTCGCATACTAAATCACAGGCCGGCCAAATGAAAGCCATACAGCACGGCAAAGGATACCCGGACCTTACAATACTCGAAAAACGCAACGGGTACGGAGCTCTTTTTATCGAGATAAAGCCAGAAGGGACAAAGCTGTATAAGAAAAATGGAGAGCCAACAACTCCACATATAGCAGAACAATTAAATTATCTCCTGGACCTTGAGGTGCGCGGATACTGTATTGCATTCGGAGTTGGTTTTGATAACATTAAACGCATTATTGATAAATATCTAAAAAGTGAATTATGAATATCACAGACACACAGAAATATCTTGTTTCAGGTAAACTAAAAGTACAAAGAGAGAATGAGCGTATTGCAAATGTTGATGCTGCACGGAACCTGGGTATACCAGCAAATTATGTTTCAATGATATGCAACCCTGCACAATGGGAGAAATGTCCTGCCTGGACCTGGAATAAAGCCAATAACTGGAATACCTCCGGACAGAAGCTCTCCGAGTACAGCGTTGCTCATTCTGCCGTTTCGTCTAGTCGAAATGACGAACTGAAACCTGAAGTAAAAGAGAAGCTTATTACTGAGACAAAGCAAGCCATGCAAGAAACCGCAAAAGAAGTGCAGAAAGAAGCACAGCGCAAAGACGACGAAAAACCTATCGCACCTTCGGCAGTTGAGAAAACTATCCCTGCACCTGATGTTCAGTTTACAGACACAGCCCGCCTGAAAGTCGCACTCGACATTGAAATAAACCTCGTCGTCAATGGACAGAAAGTATTATTGCAATAACCATAAGCGGCGGGGTGTTCTTTATTATTAACTATCGACTGTTAATTTT
>JAAYJC010000150.1 GCA_012523085.1 Clostridiales bacterium | reverse complement strand
GAAACACCGGCTGACAGTTGTTATTGATCAGTGCAATCTCTCTGAAAGACCGCAGGTATGGTAAGCATTTTTTACCGGCTAACGATGTTTTATACTCAACCGTTAAGTATCGCGCTGTGATTTCTATATGTTGATATTTTTTGTAAGTATGATATACTTTTGTAAATATACAGTAGCGGATACCGAGAGATTGAAGAATAACGAACAAGGCAGCGGTGAGCCGGTGGGAAAGGCTGTATGAGATTACTCTTAACATCAAGAAATTGCAGCTGTGGGTAAGACTCAAAAGTACGGATTTGATAACCGTAGAAAACCCGGCGAATAACGGGATGTTTTATCTTATTATGGCTTTGCTTGCCGATGTTTCAACAGGTCTTCTTGTGAACTTTATGTGTTTACGCCGAAAGAAATGAAATCGAGCATGCGATTGCTATTTCTCTTGGTTTCATTGAAAAACGCGGAAGACCTTTGATCATCTACCTGCAGGGTCTCCGGTTGAAGGCAATTTTGGATATTCTCTGTCAGAGTGCGGCTATTCCATTGGAAATGGTCAACTTTCTACCCGTCATCAATGCGTTTAAACTGAAAAAGGGCATATCAAATTCCGTTGATGCGGGAGAGGAATAAAAAACAGGAGCGGAGTGAGAACGGTGACTGAAAAGGAAAACTTTCTGTTGGTGGTCAACGGCTTGGAGCCGGCCTGGGTGCCGCGATATGCCGTTATGGCCGATGTGGCGTCCGAATATAAACCGGCTGTCGCGATGACCGGTCCCAGCTTTTTGCGGGGAGATAGGGGACGCGATATCTTCGGTGTGGAATTTACGGCAACGGATAGCACCGGCGGGATGGCCCTTCCGAAGCCGAACCATTTCATAATGGACGATATCAGGAAATGGCGCGATATCATCAAGGTTCCGGACATATCCAACATCGATTGGGAGACGATGGCCAAAAAGGATACGGAGCATATAGACCGGAATGAAACCGCAGTCATTTTAGGTACGCATGTTGGTTATTTTCAGCAGTTGATGAACTTCATGGGGTTCACAGAGGGGCTTTGCGCTCTGCTTGAAGAGCCTGATGAGGTTCTGGCTTTGAACGATTACCTGGCTGATTTTTATGACGAGGTGGCCAGAAAAGCCATTAAGTATTATAAGCCTGACCTGCTCTCGATTACCGATGATAACGCGACTGCGCTGAACCCTTTTTTCTCGATGGAGACCTATCGGACACTATATAAGCCATATCAAGCCCGGCTTGGCGCGATTGCAATGGAAGCGGGCTTACCGGTCGATATGCATGACTGCGGACGCTGTGAGGACTTTATTGACGACTGGCTTGAATTCGGGGTGCGACTCTGGAATCCCGCGCAGGTTATGAATGACCTTGTCGGCATTAAAAAGAAATACGGAAACAAGCTTGTACTTGTTGGCTGCTGGGATTCCTCAGGTCCGGCGGGCTGGCCTGGCGCCTCCGAAGAACTGGTTCGCGGTGCCGTAAGAAAGTGCATCGATACCTTCGCACCCGGCGGTGGCTTTTGCTTCTGGGGCAGTGTGTACGGGCCGACGGGTGATCCTGAGGTTAAACAGCGCGCAGGCTGGCTTACGGACGAATACACTACATATGGTCGTTCGTTCTATCAAACAAAGGCATGATAAGACAGACATAGAATAATTTAAAAAGCAGCGTTTTGCGCTGCTTTTTAAATTAATG
>JAAYJC010000149.1 GCA_012523085.1 Clostridiales bacterium | reverse complement strand
CCTATGAAGAGTTTGCCCTTGCCGTTTGCAAAGCGGTCGTTGTTATTGTATTGATAATTGAGCACAAACTTTACATTATTGCTCAGATAAAAGTTGAGACCGAGAGTATAGGCCTCTGCGCTGCCTCCATAATAATTTGCAGTATTGAAGTTGCAATATTCGTAACGGGCGCAAAGTTCGATGTCACCGCATTTTCCGCCACGGTCAACCCGTGTGTACTTAGCGCCGAAAGCATCATAATTCTGCCTGCCGCCGAAAAGCAGATAACCTGCCTGAACATACCATCCCCAAGCTGTTTGAGGCGCAATATCGTTCACTTTTTTGTTGAAGTGAGCCGTCCGGGCAAGATATGCGCCCTCATAACGTAAGCCCTTGTGGTGGCCGGCAAGTTCGAAGGTATAGGCGAGCTCGTGGTCCATGCCCTTCATATCGTCGGTATCGAGATATTTCTTGCGATTGATGTTAGTGGAGTTGCGGCTGGAGTAGCGGGCTACTGCAAAGCCGTCGGTGCTCGAAGCCTTGGGCTGACGATAAGAAGCCGCCGCACCTATATGCAAGCTGCCGGTGGTGCTTTTGTAAAGAGGCCTGCCGACGAGTTTTCCGGTAATGGAAAGACCCTCGTCATGACCGAAGTCTTTGTTATTGTCTTCCATGGCAGTCATTTCTTCTGCACCTTTCACTTCGGGACCGAATACTCCGAGACTCGACCATAGATAGCCGAGGTCATAGGTTGCATTTATTCCCATATGACGGGAAGGTGCAAGAGTAACTATCATAGGACGCTCCATGAATTGCAGATAACGACTCGTGGTATTGCGTTGAATAGCGAAATTCTCCTTGAAGTTTCCTGCTTGGATGGAGAAATTGGGAATGCCGAGATACTCTATATATGCGTCTTTGATTTCGCAAACACCGCTTGTCCAATCGGTATCCAACTCTCCGTACCAATTCTTGTCAAGCATTGCCTTTACAGCAAAACGGGTACGTCGCATACTCGCGCCATTGCCGATTGGGTTGAAGTCCTTGTCCTGTCCCCAGTAAACTGCGGCATCGCCTTGGACTCGCACATCGAACCAGAATTTATAACCGATACTCTTATTTTGAAGAACGAGAATTCCGTCCTGTTGCTCCGCCCTGAGAGTGGTTACATGCACCTTTTGGCCATATTGGTTAACATCGGTATCGTAATCTTGCTCTTGAGCAAAGAGCGGCGCAGCTGCCATGAGCAGTGCGGCTAAGATAAATGAATTTTTTTTCATTTCAATAGGGTTTGATAAAATTAAATATTCTTTATAAAATCGGTCAGTTTATCTTTTCTGGCGAGCCCGAGTTTCTTTCTCATTCTGTGTCTCCCTACCTCAACACTGCTTTCCGAAATGCCGAGCAGGCTTGCCATATATTTGGTGGAAAATCCCAATCGTAACAATGTGGCCAGTCGTCTTTCCTGTGGAGTAAGTTGGGGGTATTTGTCTATGAGGCGGGCATTGAAGTCCTTATGCAGGGTTTCTGTCTTTGCGTAAAACTTTTCAAGGCCCTCACTGTGATTCATCCGCAAGCGCAATTTGGTCCGCAAATCACGCAACATGGCATTGCGCTCATTTTCGGGGGATACTTCTATCTTACCTATATAATTATATACTTCTGAAATGAAACGCTGATGTTCACTTATCTTTTCGGCATCATCGATGATTTGGCTTCGTCTTACGGCGAGCAGGTTTTGAAGATGTGTGTTTTCCTGCTGCATGGCACGAATCTGCAATTCATTTACCCTGTGTGCTATTTCGCTCATTTCGCCGGTGTTCTCCTTAAGTCTTTCGGATTTAATCCGGCGGGCTTGCAGATTATCCAAAAAAAGGAGCAGCAACACTAAAAAGAGCGCAACGGCAGCTCCTGTAAGGCCCGAATAAGCCTGAAGCGCAGCAATAGCGGGGCATAGCAACAAAGAGGCGAAAAAGCGATAGGCCCTATCCGTATTGATGCGGCCTCCCGAAATCCTGCATGCATAAGCCGCTGATATCAGCAACAGGAACGGTGAGAGCGGAATCCTCGGCATCCCCTTGATAATCGGAAAACTGAAAAGAGCCAGTGTCAGCGCTACCGCCATCACCATGGAAAAGGCCGAAGCCGGACTGGCATCAAAGCTGTCTTCCGCATAAATCATGGATTTTCTGCTGAAATATCCGCCGCTTATAATAAAGATTAGAATTGCAAGTATCGAAGGTATCATCCATCCTCCTTTAATAAGATTCAAACTGCCTATTACCGGAGAAAGGTTCAGCCCAGAAAGAATCGCCATAGCGGTGCTTGCCAGCATAATCAGCAGACCCCAAACGGGCATCTCCCTAAAAAGATGCAGACCCGTCGGTCGGGAGCGAAGAAAGGAATAGAGAATATACGCAAGCATTCCCGCTATAATGCAGGCTGTTACCCATCCCAAAGGGAACTGCCAAAAAAGTTTGGCGTCGCCGCCGAGATATACCCATCTGCCTAATACGCTGCCGACAAGAGCCTGCATGGCGCTGGTTTCCTTGAAAAGCAGCGCGAACATAAGGATTGTAAGCAATGT